>NZ_JBHZDH010000029.1:0-57335 GCF_042755925.1 Lysinibacillus sp. NPDC059133
AAGGTTTCGTCGCTCGCTTCCGCGATTCTGACCGTCGCTCCGGAGGGTCTTTCCGTCTCTTCAAGTTATTTCCGTCGTTTCAGTGATTCTTTCCGTCACTTCGAAGGTTTCTTCCGTCGTTTCAGTGATTCTTTCCGTCACTTCAAGTTCTATCCGTCGTTTCAGTGATTCTTTCCGTCACTTCGGAGATTTCTTCCGTCGCTTCAGAGGGGCTTTCCGTCGCTTTGATTTTAGTGATTCTATCCACGATTTCGAAGATTCTATCCACAATTTTGGACAGTCTATCCATCATTTCGAACATTCTATGCGTTTTACTTATTGTCTACAGTAAAAAACGCCGTAGATATTCACTCTACGGCGTTTTCAAATTTAAATAAATAACTTTTCATCTTTAAATTTATGACTTGTTAATAAGCTAACAATAACAAAAATGAAAAAGGATGCGACAATTGGGATTGTCACAGTATGCATGCCAAAGACGGATGGATAAAAACGATCAATGATAATATACAAGGTCATCCCTGAAATCATTGACGCAATTGCCCCATATTTGTTGGCCTTTTTCCAATATAGTCCTAATACGACGGTCCAAATAAAGACTGCCTCTAGTCCGCCGAAAGCAAATAAATTAAGCCATACTAATAAATCTGGTGGATTTAGTGCAAAAACGACGACGGCTAAACCGATCACTGCTGTAACAATAAAGCTTGCACGCTTAATTTCCGTATCATTAGCTGTTGGTTTTATATAATTTAAGTAAATATCTTTCACTACTGTTGAGCTAACAAGCATTAGGAGCGCATTAACTGTAGACATCGTTGCTGCCATTGGTGCTGCTAAGACAACACCAGCTAAAAATGGCGGCAAAACCTTTAATGTCAGTAGCGGCATAACTTTATCACCAATCTCAATACCTGGCATCACTGGACGTGCAAAAACACCAATTAGATGCATCCCAAACATGATTGTCCCAATGGCAATAGTGCCAATGATAATGGCTAAATGCATGCTTCTGGAATCTTTATAGCTCATCGCACGAACTGCGATTTGTGGAAGCCCCACAACTCCAACACCTATCAAAATCCAAAATGTAGAAACGTATAATGGCGTTAATTCACCTTCTGCTCCAAATGGAGATATAAGATTCGGATTCTCAGCGACAAGTGAGGTCATAATATTATCGATTCCTCCACCAGCGATGATTGTCCCAATTAATAAAATGATTGTTCCGATCACCATAATTGAGCCTTGCACCGTATCCGTTAATGCAACAGCGCGGAAGCCCCCAATGATCACATAAACTAATACGGAAATTGCAAAAATAAAGAGTGCCGTTGTGTAGTTTAAGCCCGTTAATGATTCAATTAATCGAGCACCACCTACCCATTGTGCCATCATAGCAGAAAATAAAAAGATAATGATACTAATAGCTGATAAGATGACTATGGCATGACTTTTATAGCGCTCACGTAAAAAGTCTATTAACGTGATGGCTTGATAACGTCTTGCGATAATAGCAAATTTCTTCCCTAAAATCATTAAAACAAAATAACCTGCCGGAAGCTGAGCCATCGCTAGTAATACCCAACCAAGCCCTTTCGTATAAGCAACACCTGGACCACCAATAAAGCTACTTGCACTACCGTACGTAGCAATCATTGTCATCGCAAGGATGAAGCCGCCCATTTCACGACCACCAAGGAAGTACTCCTGTAAAAATGAATTGGAAGAGCGTATATGCTTATTTGACCAGATCCCAATACCAAAGATGATGACTAAAAATAATAGCAGTGGAACAATAACTTGCCAATGCATTATTGATCCACCTCCTCATCGTCAAATGGTACCTCTTTGAAAAAGAGTTTCATGACGACCCAGATTAAAATAATCATAAAGCCTGTCCCTGCAATACAGCTATAGAAAAACCATGCAGGGAAACCGAATACATACGTATAGCTTGTTGGATCACCAGAGCCTAGTCCATAGGCAAAGCCAAACCAAATCGCAAAGTTGACGATAACAAGCCCGATACCGATAAGCGCCTCTCGATGCGCAATTTCAAAGCGTTGATCTTTCAAAATACAGTCCCCCTAACCTACTCTATTTTACTGATATGTTTGTATTATGGGAACCTTTGTGAAAAAAATAAATGCAAGTAAGAAAATTTGATTAAATAAGAAGTCATCGTTAAAAAAGATTGCAAAAAACTGACTCTCCTCTTTTCCAAACCTCTTTTCACTCGGGACATCATTCAGATTATTTCACATTGCCCTGATTTAGGACCTGAGTAGTTCTCCAAAATTAAAAGGCATGAGTCCGATACAGAGAACTCATGCCTAACGGCGTCACGTCACTTTGCCGATGGATTATTATTTATGACTACTGTTAATGTTGTTCTAGTAAAGATAGATGTCATAAAGATAAATTTTCTCAAGATTTTTATTTAACAACATCTCAATACTGAAATAATACTTTCGTTTGTGCTTTGGAGGAAATTTGGCATATCCTGACGGTTTGATTTCAGCGCGAAATAAAATTTCTTGTCAGTTTCCTTGTATAAGTTAAACCGTAAAATATCCTTTTTGTCTGAAAGTCCATTTATCAGCCTTTCAAAGAACGCTGCTTGGGTCATCGTATCTATCGAGCCTAAATGGAATATCCCTTTAAGTTTATTATCAATTATATACTTTAATTGCTTTGCCAATTGTGTGTCTAATAAATTATTACATTCCAAATTGCTGTATACATCTATTACTTGGTTATCTTCAAAGCCTTTCTTTATTAGGTCCATTCTTGGAGAATACTCACCCCAAATAGCCGGGATTCTAATAATAATGGCACGTTCTTCTAAAATTTGCTGCAATGTATTTTCACACTTAATTTTAAAACGACCGTAATCTGACTCTGCAATGGAAGCATCCGTTTCAAAATGGGGTTTTGAAAAATCACCATCAAATACATTAGCAGTCGAAAAGTAATACAAAATACTTTTGCTATTCTTTAATTCCGTCGCCAATTGCTTATGGAACTCCAGTTGTTGATTGAAATCTCCTCTTAAGCAAGATATGACAATATCAGGATTGATGGTTTTAAGTATTATCTTTAATATATCAATTTGTGTGATGTCTAATTGAAATTGCTTTTCTCTAGGTAGGTTCGTAGTAGAAGAAGAATATGTCCCATACAGGTCAAAATCATTTTTATATTCATCGATTAAGGCTTTCCCAATAAGACCACTCGCTCCAAGAATCAATACTTTGTTCATCTCTGCTTCCTCCCCATTTTATATTCCCTACATCCAACTTTAACATAAAAACCCATCCATCAAAAAACACTCCTTTTTATAGGAGTGTTCATCGTGTACTTGTTTGTATCTCAAATCGTTAGGATACCAAACGTTTTTCACCATCTTTAATATTGGAATTTCTTTAATAAGCTTTGAAGTTCGTCTGCCTGTTGTGCCATCTCTTTGGCTGAAGAAGCCATATTATCTATGAAAGCTAATTGCTCTTCCGCTGTTAACGTAACGTGTTCCGTACTTTCAGTTGCCTTGCTCGCAATACGTGCCATTGCTTCTGTTGAGGCAGTAACTTCTTCAACACTCGCAGACATCTGCTCCGTCACAGCAGAGATGTCATGCAACTGTGTACTTACCCCCTTAATCGACTGCATGATCTTGTGGAAAGCTAGCTTTGTATCATCGACGACATCCATACCTGCAGCAGCTTCTTTCGAGTTACTAGAAATAGCCGTAATAACATTAGCCGTATCATTTTGAATAGAATGAATAAGTGCTGCTATTTGATCAGCAGATTCCTTTGATTGTTCTGCTAATTTACGAACTTCATCTGCAACGACAGCAAAGCCTTTTCCTTGTTCACCAGCACGAGCCGCTTCAATGGCAGCGTTTAAAGCAAGCAAATTCGTTTGGTCAGCGATGCTTGTAATCACATCAACGATATTGCCAATTTGCTGTGACTGATCACCTAATATTCGGACCTGCGCCTCTACATGGTCAGATGATTGATTAATAATTGTCATTTGATTCAATACACGATTCAAAGAGTCGTTTCCTTGAGCAGCCTCATCACTCATTAAATCAGCAGCATCTGAAACCGTTGAAGCAGTTTCAGCAACTTGTTGAATGCCAATCGCCATTTCCTGCATGGCCGTTAAGCTATCACCTGTACTATGTAATGTTGTTCTTGAACCATCTGCTAAATCTTGAAGTGTTGAAGTTAGCTGTCTCGTCATATCCGCCGTTTGCTGTGATTTAGATGTTAAGCCATCAGACGATACATCAACTTGTTTAGAAGATTGTGCTATTTGTTGCATTACTACCTTTAAGCTTGTCAGCATTTTATTAAAGGATTGCGCAAGCTCACCTGCTTCATCCTTTGAATTAATTTGTAGCTGTTTTGTCAAATCTCCCTCTCCATCCGCAATGTCTCGAAGTTGAGCATTCATTTCACGAAGTGGCTTCACAAATGCTCTTGTGAACAGGAAGCTACCTAATATAGCAACGACAGCTCCGATGAACAATACAATGAGCAGCTTACCGATAAATGCAAAAATAATAGCATTCACCTCATCGATCGTTTCACCGACAAACCACATCCCAATGATGTCTCCATTTGCATCTTTAATGGGTGCATAGAGTGTTAAATATTTCGTTCCTACTACATCTGCCTCGCCTATAAAGGTTTCCCCTTTTTTCATTACATTTTCAACGACTTTTGGATCCGCATCTTTGCCAACTAAACGTTCTCCATTTAGCTTTAGATTGGTGATAAGTCCTTTTGAGCCTTGGAAAATGGTTACACCACCATCGATGCTTTCTCCAACCTCATCTACAAAGGCTTCCTGATCAACTATTTTTGTATCCCCTTTGTAAAGTTCCCCATCTTTTATAGTCCAATCTCCCTTAAACCGTTCATCTAGAAGCTTATAGCCGACCTTTGAAATATGGGTTACACTCTGCTCAAAATTGCTAAGCATAATTTGCTTCACTTGTATATGGGATACAAATCCAATCATCACGCTTAAAAATAGGATAACGCCAACTAAAAGCAAATTAAATTTGGTACTAATTTTAAAAGTGCGCAAATAATTCGTCTCTCCTTCCTCACATTCAACAGGAATATTATGTATAAAATGTAATCCATTTTTATTAAACATTATTCTATAAATAGTTTCAATACATTATCAATAAATTAACAATTTTTAATATAAATGAGCTGTTAGTGAGCAGTGGCTATGGCAAATACAATGATTTCACAACGTAGGGTCGATTTCCTTTCCGACTGAGCGCTTTGTAGCTGCCGCTTTGCTTTCGCTACAGAAAACATTTGTTGCTGACGCTTCGCTTTCGCGCAGAGCAGAGCTTCCTGGGGGCGTCCAGTCTCCACTCCAATCAACTTATCCGCATAATATACGTTTTAACACACCTCTCGCTGGCGAACTAAAATTCTACATTTTTTTGGGAAGAGTTAGAAATTCATATTAATATATCTTTGAGGGAGAATTTATTTTAATATTTGGTCCTCAAGCAGGAGGAAAATGACTGTTGGACAGAAATTGGCTAAAATTCGGTTAAAACTTTTCCTTAATCTTACGACGAAAGATTTAGTTAGCTAAGTTATTTATTACGGTCATCAATCGCTTGAACAGCTAGTTCCAACGCTTTAATTCTTCTTTCTAAAAGCGTTCTTTGGGGACTACCAACCTTTGACTTCATATATATGTTCTCAATTGATGGTAATAAACCAGCGAGAACATTGCGCGTTTCTGCTAAATCTTCCTGGTTATAATGTTGGGGGCTTTGATTCCAAACGTTTTCTAGCATTGCTAAGCCAATGCAAACAGCTTTGAGTCGTTTCTTTACTAAGGTAGTATTTGCGCCTTTCTGGGTCATCTGTGACAGGGCACTTTCGAGTTTTCTGATTGTCGATTGTAAAGATTTTATTGATTCCAATTTTTCTACATTTGTTACATTTTCCATAGGAGTACTTACCTTTCTTCGTTTCCGAATATAATATTCCTTGATACATGATAAGATTGTTAGCAATCTGATTTCACTCGCAATATTTTATCATACATACAAAGAGGATTCTCAACAATCTGCCCCAATTAAATAGCTTCTTCGTTTACCCCATCTTTAAAGGACTTCTTCGAATAGAGAATTAAGAAAACATTTCATTTATAGAACCCAAAAAACGCCTGGATCTCCAAGCGTTTTTTGTTATTTCGCAGCTTTCGTATACATTTGTAATGCCTTCTTATCAATTTTCCCGACACTTGTTTTTGGCAATTCATCGATGACAATAATCTTTTTGGGGATTTTGTAGCGACCTAAATGCTTGCTACAAATTTCTTTGATTTCTTCTAATAAACTATCTTCCTGATTCTGACAAACGATAAAGGCTACCACGGTTTCTCCCCAATAATCATCAGCTACTCCAATCACTGCAACCTCTTGCACTAGTTGGTGACGCAAAATACATTGCTCTACCTCCTGGGGATACACATTTTCACCACCAGAAATAATCATCTCTTTACTGCGACCAACTATATAAAAGTCACCATCTTCATCCACCATGGCTAAGTCGCCTGTTTTCAACCAGCCTTCATGCATGATTTTTTCAGTCTCCTGCTGATTATTCCAGTAAAACCGAAACATATGCTTTCCTCTGACCAATAGCTCTCCCACTTCGTTTGGTGCACAACTTTCTCCAGCGCTATTCATAATTTTAACTTCATTGAATTGCATACTCTTCCCTACGGCGCCTTTTTTCAAATAGGCTGCTTCTCGGGAAATATAAAAATTATTGGGCCCCGCTTCTGTTAAGCCATAGCCCTCTTTAAAAAATAGCCCCTTCTTAAAAAATGCATCATGTATTGGATACGGACATGGTGCCCCTCCTGATAAAAATACGTTCATGGACGGGAAGCTACTCTTCTTAAAGTAATCCGTTGTAATCATCGCTTGGTACATTGTTGGCACAAAAAGTGAAATCGTCGTTTTATACTGATTAATCGCCTGAAGAGCGTTTTCCGCCTCAAATTTATCACCAATCACCACAGTACCGCCAGCCATTAATAGCGGTATACAGAGGGCATTCAAACCTCCTGTATGAAACAACGGCATATAATTTAACGTACAATCGCTATCATTCAAGCCCCAGCTAATAATTGTATTAATTGCATTCCAATTCACAGAATTAAAGGATAAGACAACACCCTTTGCCTTGCCAGTTGTGCCCCCAGTATAAATCATTAACCAAGGATTATTAAGATCAACTTCTCGAATGTTGAGAACAGTTTCTTCACTAGCTAAACGAAGCGAATGCATATTTTCTAAAGATACAGGACATTTCATTGCTTCATCGTAAAGCAGTAAAGAAGGCGTAGCATCCGTTAAAATATCATGTAATTCCTCCGTACTCATACGCCAATTCAATGGCACGTAGATCAGTCCTCTTAATCCGCAGGCGAATAACACCGCAAAAAGCTGTATGTGATTTTTCGCAAATACAGCAACACGACTTCCCGCCCGCAAGTTTTGGTGCTCCAAAAAATGACTCCATTTTGTGATTTCCTCAGTTAATTGCTGATAAGTCCATTGTTCCTTAGTTTCTAGGTTCACCAATGCTAGACGTTTTGGTGTTAACGATGCACGTTTTAATATCCAGGATTGCTCTACAAACATCTTGAAAGCCCCCTTATCACATCATAATTGCTCCATCCACATGAAGCGTGTGACCGTGGACATAAGAAGCCTCATCAGATGCTAAAAATAAATAAGCATTGGCAATATCTCTAGGTGTTCCTAATCTTTGCAATGGCACGATGGAGCGCATTTGTGCCAGAACATTCTCTGGCATTTTTTTCACCATGTCTGTTTCTGTAAAGCCTGGTGCCACCGCATTCACGTTGATCCCTTTGCGCCCCAATTCCTTCGCCCAAGTTTTTGTCATGCCGACAATGGCGGCCTTTGTGGCAGCGTAATTCGTTTGGCCCACATTGCCATAAACACCGCTAACAGAAGATGTATTAATAATTTTGCCTCCACCTGCAGCAATCATATGTGGTATTACCTCTTGGGTACAATTGAAAACGCCAGTCAAATTCACATCAAGTACCTGATGAAACTGGTCTTCTGTCATTTTTGTTAACATTGCATCACGTGTAATACCTGCATTGTTCACTAAAATATCGACTCGGCCCATTTGCTCTATGACTGTTGCCACTAAGTTCTTGACGCTCTCTCTATCTGCAACGTCTACTTGCACAAATAATGCTTGATCCCCTAAATGCTGGGCAGCTGAAACACCAGCATCCTCATTAAAATCTGCAATGACAACGAATGCACCCTCTTCAATAAATCGTTCAGCAGCCGCATAGCCAATCCCGTTCGCAGCTCCTGTAATAATGGCAACTTTATTGTTTAAACGCATACTTTTTTCCCCCTATTTCTAAAAATGTTTCAATTTCAGAAGTCAGCTGTGGTAAATCATCAATTAATGGAGAATGACCACAGTCTTTTAAACTGACAAATTGTGCATTCGCACCTAAATCGAGCATTGTTTCGTCATTCATTCCTTCTGTTATAACGTAATCACGATCCCCTCTTAACACTAAAACCGGAATAGTGATCTGTTGCACCTCATGAGTACCTTTTGTGACCTCATGATCAACTGCACTTATATTAAAGACGTTTAACGCATGATAAACTTCAGCTAAATTTCTTTGCGTCAGCATATCCTCTACATAGTTCTGATAGTGTTCCGGGCTAGGCTGCTTATGGGTGTAAATTAGTGCGTTCCAGACGGACTGTAAGCCCTGTACATTTTTCGAATCATAGAAGCCTTGTACTAATTTTGTTTTAGATGTATCGACGAGTACTTCTTCATAGGTAAAAGCCCTTTTTAAGGCTGCTTGATTGCCAGTACCTAAATCCGTGTAAAATGGATAGCCTCTCGTAGATGCCGAGGCTAGTAAAATAAGTTGCTGACAATAGCCAGGGTACTGAGCGACAAACTGCATACATACCGCTCCGCCCGTTGACCAGCCAATCATGTCAAACTGTTGCAATTGAATGGCATCCACAAAAAACTTCACATCATCGCTAAAATCTTTAATAGCGGAAATTGGTTTATGATAAGATGAACCACCAAAACCTCGTAAATCCATCGCATAAACTGTATATTTTTCATCCAACGCGTCGATTAGAACGTCCCAATGTTTGGACGATGTCATATTACCGTGAATCAGTAATAAAACACGTTCTCCCCCTTGACGTTTGCGATACGCAATCGTTTCTCCATTTGATAGCTCAACCGTTTTTAACATCGCATTTCCCCCTTATCCCCATCGAATCGTAATCGCTCCCCATACATAGCCAATCCCTGCACTAACAAGTGTGACGATGTCTCCATCGCGAATACGGCCATCTTCTAACGCCAGCTGTAATGATACGATTTGGTCAATCTGTCCGATATGACCATACTCTTGTAAGTATATGGATTGCTCCTGCTGTAAGCTGAGTTCAGATAAAATATAATCATGAGCAGACTTTTTCATGTGAAGCATTGCTAAATAGCCAATATCCCCCTCATTTAATCCACTTTTCGCCAAGGATGTTCGAATTACCTTCAAAAAATTGCTTAAAGATTTTTGCTCTAAGCGCTCCTTCATTCCAATTGGATCAATCACATCTAGCTGATATAAATTATTTTCTAAATCAAAAGGCGTCAAAGGTTTTTTTGTACCACCGACAGGAACGACTACATCCTCTGAGAACGAGCCATCCGTCATAATATCTACCTCTAATAAATGATTTTTGTCATAGTCTTTTTGTAAAAGGATAGCGCCACCACCAGCTGCTAAATTGTACATAAAGCGTGTTCGAGGATTACTGTAATCGATAAAATCAACGTTTCGATAGCCACCAGCTAGGAGTACGGTATGGATAGTATCATCCGACACCATTAAGCTTTTCGCTAACTTTAGTGCCATAATGGTCGTGCCGCATCTTAATTGCACATCGAATGCCCAAGCATTTACGGCCCCTAGCTCCTCCTGCATTTTTATAGAAGCAGTCCACAAGGGATACTCCTTATGCTCCTCTCCCATATAAATCACAACATCAATGTCCTTAGGGTCGATATGAGCCTTGCGTATAGCGGCCTGTGCCGCCCAAATCCCCATTTGTACCGTATGATCTCCCTCACCGGGAATAGACTTTTCATAAATACCCATTTTTTGCCGAATAATATCCTCTGGAATATTGGAAAGCGTCGCAATCTCTTTAGATGTCATTTTCGTTTGTGGAATATAGATTCCTGTACTTACAATGCCTACAGTCATTCAAATCGCCCCTTTTCCTGCGGCAGGGCAACCGATGATTGATCTTTTCCCTTGCGCTTTAATCGCCATTTCCAAAACATTATGCGCAGTGATCCAATAATTCCTTTTGGGAAAAAGATAACAGCTAAAATATAAAGAATCCCAAAGAAAATAATCCAACGTTCAAATATTGGATAATCACGAGCTAACCCTGAAAGTGCATGCTGTGCATATTCAATAACAGCCGATCCTAGTAATGGTCCGACCAATGTGCCAACACCGCCAATAATCGTCATTAATAATGCATCTAACGTAATGTCCATTGTCATCACACTCGTATTGACAAATCGGAGAGAGATAGCATATAAGGAGCCTGCTAAGCTTGCAACCGTTCCTGCGACAACGGATGCAATCACTTTATAGTACAAAGTGTTGTACCCTAATGATTTTGTTCGTTGTTCATTTTCCCGAACAGCAATTAAAATCCGACCAGTTGGCGAGTTTACGAAGCGATATAGCGCAATAAAAATAACGGCTAAGCATGCCAACACGAAGAAATAAAACGTCATTCTATCTCTAAATATTTCGGGTGCTCTAAACGTAAAGCCATCATTTCCATATGTGACAGAACGCCATTTTTCTGCCACTACTAAAAATAGTCCTGAAAAAGATAATGTCAGCATCGCAAAGAAATGACTTTTTAATCGAAGTGTCAGTAATCCTACTAAAAAGCTAATGAAGCCTGCTAGCAACATGCCGACTATGATCGATACTAAAAAGGTTGAAAGCGTTGGCTCCATTTGTTTCAGCATGACAGCCGTCGTATAGGCACCTAAACCAAAAAACATAGCATGGCCGAACGACACAATTCCTGTATAGCCAAGGAGAATGTCATAGCTCATCGCTAAAATACCGAAAATAAAGATTTGCGTTAATAAAATAATGATCGTCCTTGAATCATTGACGAAAGGGAGAAGCACTAAAATAGCCAACATGAGGAAAAAACATAGATGCCGCAATGTAAGCTTCATTTTCATGTGGATCTCTCCTTTCTCATAGCAAATAAACCTTGTGGACGGAAAATTAAAACAATGGCCATTAAAATCATATTGACCGCAAGCGATAGCACCGGCACATAATAAGCCATAAAGCTACCTGCTAAACCGACTAATATGGCTGCCAATAGCGAGCCCGAAAAACTGCCCATTCCTCCGATTACGACAACGATAAAGCCTAAGATCGCATACTCCATGCCCATTTCCGCATAGATGACACCTGAATACGGAGCCATTAACATACCACTAAGTGCTGCTAGTGCCGCACCAACCATAAAGACATATAAAAATACTCGCTTTATATGAATGCCAAGTGCCTGAGCCATTTCTTTATCCTGCACACCAGCCCGAACGATGAGCCCAATCTTCGTCTTCTTTAACATGTATTGGAAAATACCGAAAATGATAAAACCTACTACAATAATAAATAATCGATATTTTATGATAATAACGTCTCCAATTTCCCAGCTACCTGTTAAGGTACTCGGCGTTTTCACTGCCACACCATTTGGACCAAAAACAACTTTAATCATCTCCTGCAGCACGAGCATCAACCCTAATGTTATTAAAATTTGCTGAACATGATTGCCATAGACAGGTGTTATTATTAATTTTTCAGTAATGAGTCCGAGTAAAGCTCCTGTTACGATGGCACCTACAATTCCAACTAGAAAGCTCTCTGTAAACATATAAGTAAAGATCCCAGCATAAGCCCCCCAAACAAATAAACCACCATGTGCAAAGTTCAAAACATCCATTAATCCAAAAATTAACGTCAAACCAGCCGCCAGTAAAAAAATTAACATACCAGTTGCAAGGCCATTAATGACTAAATTGACGAATAGCTCCAATAAAGTACACCACCTTTATCCGATTCCAAGATATTTTCTTTTTAGTTCTTCATGATGGATAAGATCCTGCATGTTGCCCGAGTGAACGGTTCTGCCATCATCAATCAATGTGTACGTATCGCCAATTCGGCTCGCCATCATAAAATTTTGCTCTACAAGTACGATGGATGTTTGCTTTTTCATTTCAACGATGGCCTCCATTACTTTCTCTATCACTATGGGCGCCAGTCCTTTCGAAGGCTCATCAATCAACATTAACTTACTATCATTGATAAACGCCCGTGCCATGGACAGCATTTGTTTTTGACCACCTGAAAGATGTCCACCAGCCTTCTTCCAAAATTTCTTTAAATCAGGAAACAGCTCCAGCACATAATTTTGCCGCTCTAAAGTAGCTGTATCTTCTTTACGCATGGCTACTTTCATATTTTCCTCTACGGTTAAATCTGCAAAAATACCTTGGTTTTCAGGTACATAGCCTATTCCTAATTTTGCCACTTTATAGGTCGGGCTTTTTTTAATAGAATGTGAGCGAAATTCTACCTCTCCCTTTGAAGCAGGTGTTAACCCCATAATCGTTTTTAAAGTGGTCGTTTTGCCAGCACCATTTCTGCCGAGCAGTACACTTACCTGCCCTTCCATTGCCTCAAAATTGACCCCCTGCAAAATATGGTATTGCCCGATATAGGTGTGGACATCATTTAATTTCAGTAAGGTGTTCATCGTACAAACCTCCTAAATATGCATTTTGTACGGTTTCGTTTTTCATGATGTCCCCTGGTGTTCCATCTGCAAGAAGCTGGCCGTTAAATAGCACCATAATTGAGTCCGACAAATCTAGAATCATATCCATCTTGTGCTCGATGAGGAGAATGGTTTTATCCCCTTGATTTTTAATCGTGCGAATCACTTCTAAAATCGTTGGCACCTCCTCTAAAGACATGCCTGCCGTTGGTTCATCAAGTAAAAGGATTTCCGTATCAAGTGCTAACAGCATAGCAATCTCAAGCTTCCTCTTTTCCCCATGGGATAGCATTGTCGTAAAGGCATCTCTTTTATTGTCAAGCAATACAAGTGTTAATAGTTCCTCCGCTTTTTCGGTAATCGCCTTATAGCTTTTGTAATGGCGAAATAATTGGTAACGAACTTTCTCCTTGGATTGCACAGCCAAACGGACATTTTCTAAAACGGTCAAGTTCGGAAAAACATTCGTAATTTGAAAAGAGCGCCCTAGCCCCATTCGTGTTCTTTCAATTGCTGATTTTTTCGCAAGTGATTGCCCCTTAAAATAGATATCTCCGGCAGTCGGCTTTAACTCTCCACTAAGCAAATTAAAGAAGGTTGTTTTTCCAGCTCCATTTGGTCCAATAATTGATTTCAAATGCTTTTCCGGCATATTAAAATTCACATGGTCGACAGCTGTGTGTCCACCAAAACGAATGGTTAAGTTTTCTGTTCGTAAAATGGGTTCCATCGTATTCTCCTTTCTAGTACTTCCATCTCTCTTCACCCAATCTCATCTGAAAGTGGGTGAAGAGAGACAGAAAAATATCTGTCTCATAATTTCACTTATTCATGATCGGAGGTGCCGTTTCTTCAGGGCTAAGCTCACGAATTAGCACTGGTACTGGATAATCTACACCATCTTGTTTTTCTAGACGGATCGAATACATCGATTGTAATGCTTGATGGTCTTCTTTTCGGAAAGTCATCTTTCCTTTTGGCGTTTCAAATGACATCCCTTCCATAATACCGATTAGTTTTTCCGCATCTGTATCACCATTTGATTTTTTCAAAGCATCTACAATTGAGATAGCTGCAGACATGCCTCCTGGCGTAAATAAATCTGGAACTTCATTGAAGCGTTTTTTATGTTCTTCAACCAACCATTTATTCACATCATTTTGTGGTAACGTATTGTAATAAACAGAGAACCCTTCCATGCCAATTAACGGATTCATAAATTTTAATGCAATAATATCTGGTGCACCCGTTGAAATTTTAATGCCTTTTTCTTGAATTTTTAAATCGGCAATTTGATTCCACGGTGAGTTTGCACCAGCCCATACAACAAATAAATAATCTGGTTTGGCATCAATTACTTTTTGCAAATTAGATGTAAAATCAGTTGCTGCTGGATCTGCATATTCCTCTAAAACAATTTCTGCGCCTAGCTTTTCCGCAGCTGTCTTAAACGCCTTTACCCCATCCCAGCCAAAAGAATAGTCCGGCGCAAACGTTGCGATCTTAACACCTTTTCCTGCGATCGCGGCCGCTGCTGCATAAGCATCCTGAGAAGAATTTCGACCTGTACGGAAAATATATTTATTAAATTCTGAGCCCGTAATACTATCCGCTACCGCAGGCTCCACCACCATAATCTTTTGATACTCTTCCGCAAGTGGTAAAACAGCAAGCGTATCACCTGAGCTAGAGGAACCTACTAAAAAATCAACCTTGTCATCTTCTAATAGCTTTGTCGCTTTTTGGACCGCAACCTCAGGCTTTGTTTCTGTATCTTCATAAACAATTTCTATTTTCTTACCGTTAACCTCCATCGTGCCGCCTGTAGCATAATCAATCCCTAATTCAAAGCCATTCTTTGTTTGTTTCCCATACGATTCCAGAGCACCCGTCAATGACGCAAGCACACCGATTTTAATAGTGCCGCCTTTCTCCGTAGTCTCCTTTGTATCATCCTCCGAAGCCTTACTACCAGTTGAACTATCCTTCGTCTCATCCGAATTACAAGCCACCATCAACATTGACAGCATTAATAAAAGCACAATTAACCCATGCTTCTTCATCCCATATCCCCTTTCATAATGAACTA
The DNA here is from genome assembly GCF_042755925.1 of Lysinibacillus sp. NPDC059133. Classification (NCBI taxonomy): domain Bacteria; kingdom Bacillati; phylum Bacillota; class Bacilli; order Caryophanales; family Bacillaceae; genus Lysinibacillus; species Lysinibacillus sp. NPDC059133. The sequence continues at coordinate 15,087 of NZ_JBHZDH010000029.1, forward strand.
AAAAGAAAGCGCTTTCGTTGCTATGTAAACACTATATAAAACTACAGTTACAAATTAGTTACAAAAAAGTGCAGCGAAGCGTAACGGCAGTCGCAAGATTTCTGCAGAGAAAGTGGAGTGAAGCGAAGCGCAACGGAAGTGTGGTTTTTCCGGGTATGAGAGGTTTATCGAAACAGTTTTGAGATTTATCGAAAACTTTTGATTGTTTATCGACCAACTTTATCGTTTTATCTACCAACTTTTTTAATTTATCTACCAACTTTTTTAATTTATCTACCAACTTTTTTAATTTATCTACCAACCTTCGAAAAATATCGCTATCTGTCCGCACTCAAAGGATATTTACTGCCCTTTTCTCGTCAAGTATGAGAGGACCCGGGATGAGAGATTTATCGGAACATTTTTGAAAATACAGTACAGTAGCATACCTCGTGGGGGCAACTTTTTTTACAATTTATATAAATTTCATATTAATTCATTAGTAATAATATATTATCCATATTGAAATCTGGTTTTTATAATGAAGATAGCACTTTTAAAAGGAGGGACTAGAATGGAGTTTAGTAAACTTGGTAATAGCGGATTAACAATAAGCAAGATTGCATACGGAAACTGGATAAATCATGGGGGTAAAGTAGATGAGGATACTGCAAAAGAGTGTGTTAAAGCAGCACTAGATGTCGGTATAACTACATTCGATACTGCTGATGTTTATTCAGAAACTAAAGCTGAAGAAGTACTCGGCAGGTCTTTACAAGGTATACGCCGGGAGAGCATTGAACTATGTACAAAGGTGTGCCATCCAACTGGGAATGGGCAAAACGATAAAGGTTTATCACGAAAACATATTCTAGAAAATTGTCATGCATCTTTGCGTCGGTTACAAACAGACTATATAGATGTCTATTATGCACACAGATTTGACCCAACCACTCCTCTTGAAGAAACGATGTTAGCTTTCGCAGATCTTGTCAGACAAGGTAAAGTGCTTTATATCGGTGTAAGTGAGTGGACAGCAGAACAAATTACACGTGGTGCTGCACTTTCACGAGAATTGAATATTCCGTTCATCGCAAGCCAACCCCAGTATTCAATGTTGTGGAGAGTTATCGAAAGCGATATTATACCAACCTGTCAACGTGAGGGACTTGGGCAAGTAGTATGGTCGCCTTTAGCACAAGGTGTTCTCACTGGAAAATATCTACCCCAAAAACCAGTACCAGCCCAATCGCGTGCTAATTCTCCGGCTGGTAAACCATTTTTTAATAAACTTGCACAACGTTGGATGAACGTCAATGTGCTCACTGCTATTCAGAAGCTTAAACCCATCGCACAAGAGATTGATCTTACACTCGCTCAACTCGCAGTAGCTTGGGTACTACAAAACCAGAATGTTTCCTCAGCAATTATCGGTGCCTCGAGCCCAGAACAGGTAAGAGAGAATGCGCTCGCTTCTGGTGTCAAACTAGACATTGAAATTATGAATCAGATTGACAAAGTATTAGAAGGTTTCGTTGAGTACGATCCAAGTAAAACAGGTTAATAATATTGTATTACCCATCCCCTTTAGGATGGGTTTTTATTTTTGGTGATCAAGTTGTAAAATCGAATACATCTCTCTAACAACTGTTAAGAAATGATCTACTACTGCAGATTTTTCATCTTGTCTCCAACCAACATATAAATTTACCTTTGGTGTAGTCTCTTGGATTTTTTTATAGATAACCCCAGGATGTTTATAACTTTCCACCGACGATGGAACGACAGAAACTCCCATTCCGGTTGCCACTAAATTAACAATCGTTTGCATTTGAATAGCTTCTTGAACAACATTTAAACTTACACCATGATCCCAAAAGTAGCTAATAATTAAATCATAAAAATTTGGACCCATATGACGCGGAAACAAAATAAATGGTTCATCAATTAACAATCGGAGTGGTATTTCGGGCAATGAGGCGAAAGGGTGATCTTGATGTAAAACCAATCTTAAAGATTCTTCCGAACAAACTTCAGAAGATAATATCCCGTTGTTCTGTTTAGAACGAATAAATCCAATATGAATTTGTTTCTCATAAAGCGCTTTTAATTGCTGCTCCGTTGTCATTTCACGTAATATAAGATGGATTTTAGGAAAGCGTTCTCGAAATTCATTAAGAACTTCTATAACAATTTCTGTGGAATCGACAAAACCAATAATTAAGTTCCCTATTTTCCCTTCAGCTGCAAGTTGTGTTTCTTTTATAGTTCTTTCTAACTGAAGCAGTGTTTGTTGAGATCCTTCTAAAAATATCCTCCCAGCATCCGTAAGTTCAACCATTCTTTTCGTTCGATGAAAAAGTTGAACTCCCAATTCTTCTTCTAATTTACGAATTTCTTGGCTTAAAGGAGGTTGCGCCATCCTAAGTCGTTCTGCTGCACGACTAAAATTCAATTCTTCTGCAACCATTATGAAATATCGCATTTTCCTAATATCCATTTGCAACTATCCCTTCTACTAAAATCGATTCAGGACTTCTTTTAATATGGAACTCATTGGTGCCTTGTATTTTTTAGCCATGCTTTTTATGTTTTACGGCTCTTTGGTTTAAGGAGAGAAAGATATAAATTCGCCTGATTGATGAATTTATCCAGAATCAATACAAAAATTGAGAAAATAACATTGGGTAATAGGCATAATCGGATATATTGCCATTCTACTAGCCTAGGTTTATATGGTATTTGAAGTGATAATCCATATATCAGTAACGGTATGCCAAATAATCCCCCTAAAAGTCCACTTCTATGATGTTACTTTTTTATTAAATCCATAGGTTAAATTTAATTTTAACAGTTCAAAAATTTTTAGCATAGCATCTACGTCCTTATAGATAAATTCTGTGTCATCTTCCTATTTTTTAGGACGAAAATTAAAGATCATACAAACTAGTTATCCTGTTATCAGCTTACTTTCACAAAAAATTGCAGCAAAAAATCAAACTCATACACTTCGGGTTTCTACAAAGTGAAGTCTAACAATTCCTCAAAAATCAAATCCAACTACATTTCCACGTTAGAAACTTTTTTATAAAAAAATAAAAGATACTTTTCAACCAAATCCAGAAAAAACTTTCCATTTATGTGCGAGTGTTCCATAAAAATTTCGTTATAGTATGTATAACGATCATAAGGAGTGACAAAATGAATGATTTTATCGAGCGCCTTCAACGACATGATGAAAATGCTCTTAAATATGTAGTTGAACACTATTTAGGATTTGTGAAGGCAATTACTTTGAAAATTTTAGACAAACCGTCAGATTACATGCTAGTAGAGGAATGTGTAAATGATGTATTCCTTCTAATATGGCAAAAAAGTATTTATTTCATCGGGGGCGAAGCGGATTTTAAAAAGTGGATTGGGATGATTACTAAATATAAAGCGATTGATATTTACCGAAAACAGCAAAAACAATTTGCCACACTGCCTATGGATAATATCCTGCCTCTTATCGCCTCAGATAATATTGAACAAGAACTGGATAAATTGTATGCGAAAGAACAATTGCTACTTGAAATAATGCATCTACCTGATTTAGATAGAGAATTATTTTTAATGAGGTATTATCTAGAATATTCAAATAGTGAAATAGCAGAAATTCTACATATTACAAAATCTGCAGTGGAAAGTCGTTTATATCGAGGAAAGAAAAAGCTTGCTAAAAATCCTAAATTAAAGGAGTGCTGGATATGAATAAGGAAAAAATCATCTTACAGTTAGATATAGAAGATATCGTACCAGTGGTGGTTTCAAAAAATGAAAAGCAAAAGGTAATTAACACCGTTTTACAAAAGAAACCAAAATCAAAGAAAATCCGTAAATGGGCAATTGCTTCAATTTTTGCTATTGGAATTAGCTCAGCTTGCTTAGTAAATTTTCCATCTCTGGCTTCTAAATTACCAATAAATGATTTAAAAATTCACAAAACTATGTTCTCAAAACAGCATGAATTTATCTTTAATCGAATTTCGATTTCAGGAAATTCAGCGTACATTTACTTTAGCTGTGATATGGACTTTGCTACCGAATTCATAACTTTAGACATAGTTGATAATTTAGAAAATCATTATGAAGATACAACAGAAACGACGACATCAAAAGTAACCGATGATTACTCAAATGGTCAAGCAATAATAAGTAACTTTAATGCTGATGCTTCCGCAATCTTCATTACGCCAATAATTCGTACAATGGATAACGAGGGCAAAGTCACTAAAGAAAGACTTGAGACTATAAAAATTGATATAGATTCCAATGAGGAAAATACGTGAAAAGAAATTAGACAGAAAGAATCCCTTGAATTTATTGAGTAAGTGAATTCTTCAACAGATCAAGGGATTTCATTCTGTCATTTTATTCAAAATATCAATCGTTAAATTCCTTCACCCTATCTAACCATTCATGCATAAGGCTATTAAACAAAACAGCTTGTTCAATTTGCAAGTTATGCCCAGCCTTATCTAAAATTGTGAAGGCTGCTCTTGGGAATTTATCTAAAATGGCAAAAGCGTCCTTATAGCCAACAATCGAATCTTGTTTACCTAGCAAGAAAAGACTTGGCTTGTCAAAAGTAAGTTCATCCACAGCAAAAGAAAAACCATAACTTTTCTGGACTTTTTCTAAAAACTCCATATCTGCGATTTCACAACCTGCTAACACTTCATTCGTATAACGATGACAATTATATTCATCTAAAACAACAAGATGTGAGCTAAAATCCTCTAGTTCCTCTTTCGTTAATGTCGATAAAAATTCTTTATCCGACAAGACAATACTTTGTTCTGGTACTGTTCGACCTTCTTTATCAGGGATAATTAATGGACAAATAAAAGCAGCCCCTAAAATTTGTTCATGATACTCCCTCATAATTCCACGCACTAAATATCCACCATAAGATTCTCCTACCAATAAATAACGTTCATTTGGGAGTAAGGAGTGAATTAGTTCGACTACGGCATCAAGCATTTCATCTGAATTATTGATATTTTCGTAGTCTGTCGTTTTGCCCATTCCTGGAAGGTCAATATAGATTCGTTTCCAACCCACCCTTTCTGCAAAAACGGATTCCATACATCCCTTCATTAGTCTATGATCTGGCGAATATCCATGGAGCATTACGATTGGTGTTCCAGTCCCAATTATTTCATAGTAAATATTCGCCTTACTTACCTTACAAAATGACATAGTAGTTCCTCCAATATTATTATAAAAATTCAAGTGTGTTGATTAACTATTTTTATCCACCCTAATTAATTAGAAGGCACTGATTTCCGCTACGGGCTACTCGCTTTCCCGCGGGAGTCGAGTAGCCCTACGCTACAATCAGTTAAAATGGGAATATTTTAGCAAAATTGCAACAAAAAAATCCTTTTATCGCTCAATAATAAACCTATTTTTTTCCTAATCAACACGACTTATAAAAATTATTGATTAATATACATAAATGATGGGGAAAACTCAATTATTTTTTCCATCACATAATTTATATGAAATTCATGGTCAACGAGATGGTAGTCGTCAATGACAATTAAAATCGGCCCTTCGATTGCACATAAACTGTTGACAAACAGCTTAAACCAACGATTTAGTTCCTCAATTTTCGGAAAACGGGATAATTGATTCCATGCATCAAATTCTTGGCCGAAGCCCGGAACAATTCGTGTGATACTAAAAAATAAATGCCTTAAAAACGGCAATATATTATCATCTTCCTCCGACACACTATACCAAGAAAATTTGCTTGATTGTGCATGTAGAAATTGTGTAAGGATTGTTGTTTTGCCATACCCTGCCCCACTATGAATAAGTGTGCAAGTATGGTCTAGGCTTTTTTTTAATGTTCTCATTAAAGTAGCTCTACTAATACAATGATTGGACGGACTCGGTGGAATACATTTTGATTGAATAATAATGTCTGTCGTCATTTAGCGATAACCTCCCCATTCAATTGGTTATGTAAGGTTATAAGTCTTCAGAGTTAAAATCTTTTAAATAATGAGTTCATCTTTATAACGTGGGGATGATCTTGTGAAATCTTTACATTTAAGTATCGAATAAAAGCGAAAACTCAAGTATCGTAATTGTTGCTGAGACAAACCACGAGAGGCGTTTTCGCTTGGTACTCCAAGTTTATCATAACTTTTTTTCAAGTTTCCTTACCATACGATGAATAATCAACATTATTTATCGTATTTCTTAAACTCAGGGGTTTCCATTAGTCTTTGGAAAAAGATATCTTTGGCTTCGTATTCTTTCTTCAATTATCATATGCATCGCGATATTTATTATTTGCCAATAAAACTTCTCTAAATTTCCAAAAGAAATCAAACTCAGAATCAATTACAGTTAATTGAACTCCTAAAGGAGGATCACTTGTATCATCTTTAAATGCCCTAAATGTAGCTGTTTTGACACTTTCATCAATTTCTATCATATAAATTTGATAGTAGTTCTACTGCTATCGAAAATTGTTCAGCACTAACACGTACTTGGATGTCTAAATCACCTTTAGTCACGCTATCAGGAATTGCTGTACTACCAACATGCTGGATATCAGCCTCTGGTAATAATTCTTTTATTTTCGTGTATCAAAAAAGTTTTCACAGCATTTTCATGAAATAGTTGACTATTAAAAAAATTTACTTTTCCCATATAAAACTTCCCCAATCTATCTTTTTATAAAGCAGCAATGTTAACTACTTTAGTAGATATTACTAAACTAATTCTATAGTAAACGAAGTAATTCGAATGGGTACTTTATCCTTTATTTTACCATCATAGCCCAATTTCACCCTATCGCCAATATGAAATGTTTCATCTGGATTCTTCGCAAGATTTACAATCACTACCTTTAGTTTTTAATTACATAAACCATTGTACGTGGCATTTCTCTCCTCAATTACACCTGTAAAAGTTACTTTTACTTTATATTAAAAAGAATCCATTTTGATAAGATTGATCAAAATGGATTCTGATTCATGTTTTGTTTTTTACCTTTGATCTACCGCCACTTAAAGGATGATAAATTACAGACGTTACAGAAATCAATAGCCTGTAAACTAACTCTGCTTTTTGATACTTATCAAAGACCGATTAAACTTGACTGACTCTTCCCACTGGGGAAAATGACTTGAGTTTTCGAACCAAATGAGTTTTTTGTGCGTTTTTATTGTATGATAGTAATCCTCTACTAATGAAGAAGAAACATGTCGATCATGACGCCCCTCAAAAAACGTAATAGGTACATCGAAACTCTTGTATTCACTAAAATCAATTTCCATGAGCTCTTGCCACAAATATTGTATAGATTGTAGACTCCCTTTTTCGCGATTGATTAAATCTTTAAATGTGTACTTTGATGAAAAAATGAAATCCCTTACCAATTGGTTGTAATTGCTTTTTCCATATAAAGAATGTCTGTATCGAACCACTAATTTAGTAACAAATAATAAATCGTTTAACCAATCTTTTTGAGTCAATGAAAGGTCAATAGTTCTCAATCGCTGAACAATCTTTTTTTGATTTCGTTCTTGACTTTCTTTCAGAACAAAATCATATTGACTCTTCAACCCTTTTTTCATGTTAACTACTTGACCACATCCAAAATAACTATGTACTAGCTGTGGATATTTTTTAATGAAAATTAAGCCTAGAACACTTCCCCACGAGTGCCCTAAAAGGTACACTTTTTCTTGTTTAAACGTTTCTAACAAATAATGAATTAAACTGTGTAGATCTTCTATATAAGTTTCAATAGATATTTGTTCATCTTCAGAAAATTTATAGTAGGATTTCCCAGCCCCTCTTTGTTCCCAGACTACAACATTAAACGTTTTTCCAAGTTCTGAGTTATATTTATAAATCAGTGGTAAAGCGGCATCCCCTGGACCACCATGCAAATAAACTAAAAGAGGTAGATTGTTATCTTCACCAAAAATAGAAATAAATTGTTTGGAAGAGCCTATTTCTATATACTTAGACAATTGAGTTTTCATTTTCTTCTCCTACCTTACGATCTATGATATATCTACCTCTTTAAAAAGCTCAATACTTGCATATCTATCTAGCATATCATTCTTATAAACTACTTATAACTTCATACGAGGCCTCTCTCTTTTTATATTACTTATATACCGTTATTACAAAAAGAATAAGAAGAACTCTGCTGTTAAGTGGATAAAGCTAGCATCCTATTCCAATAATTTTTTCCAATAGTCTGCAATACGATTAAATGTTTTTTCTGATTTATCTTGGATAAAGCCTTTAGCAGCTTCATCGACTTTGTCATATGGAGAGATTCCTTTTGTTGCAAACTCCAAATATTGCTTTTGGATTTGAGACATCAGTGCATCCACCTCTGATTGATTTTTGAGGGTGCTAAATTTTTCTTTATAGCTCTCTATCATCTCAGTAATTTCTGCTATAGTGTAATTTGTTTTGCCTAGTTTATTTGTAATGGTTAAATCTTTCTTCCGTTCAGCATTTAAAGTTGATGTATCCATACCTCGCATCTCAAATACTTTAGCACGCCCTCTATAAAACTTTTCTTCTTGAGAAGCATGATTGATCACACGGCTTTCATTATGTTTAACATATTGATCGATTAAGTCATCAAAGCCCTGTTTCATATCACCTGTTAAATACTTTTCACTAAAAAATTTTAAAGCAGTTGTTGAAGCAGCAAGTTCCAACTGTGCTTCTGTAGAGCTTAATTCTTGCGCAATCGGCGTCCTACCAGCTTTAATATCCCTTCCTTTCATCTGGGATATATCCAAATTATCCAGACCGTCCGTTATGTCTACCAGCATATTTTCTATGTCATCAATTGTGCGTGTATCTTTACCTGTAAAAAAACCTGTGTCACTCAAGTATTGACTAAAGATAAGCCACTGATCCTGTGGGCGATATGAAAATATATCGGAAGGATCAGGATTTACCGATAGCATGTCCATTTCTGCGATTTCTTTCTCTGTCATAGCTTTTAAATACTTCACTTCATCAGATAGAGTGAGTGTATATGCTTTACCATCACGTTCTACTTCAATTTCATTTTTTCCGCCAAGAGCTTGCCCCTTTGTAGAGTTAGGATTGCTAATTGCCTCTTGTCTATGGTACTCCCTAGTAGCTCCTTCATATTGAAGATTAATTTGCACTCCAATCACCTCACCTTTTATTGCAATTTAGTTAAGAAAGCTTACTACTGTCTTTATCTCATTTACTCATTTAAATCTATATCGGATGGGAAAGGGTTTATTTAACAACAAATACAATTAATTACCATTAAAAAACCCAATGATTTGTTGTATCGATGAGTCCGCTTTACGCAAAGTTAGCGATTATGCAGTCATTAATTTTGTCATCTCCAGCTTTTGATGATGCTTTCAATTATTGTCAGTTTACCTTTATAGTGATTTAACAAAATAACTTGCTAAAAATGAAAAATCCCGATTATCAACTATATGATAATCGGGTAGTTTAATAGGTTAAAATTATAAAAGTCCTTTACGTAATTCAGCAGCTGATTTTGGTGACAACAGACCGAATGGGATATCGAATACTGTTTTAGCACCTTTGTCTCCAGCTTGGTTTAAGCGATGGGCTGCACGTGCAAATGCTACTAGAACACTAGACGTGAAGTTTGGATTACTTTCAAGCTTTAATGAGAATTCAAGAATTTGTTTTTCGTTAGCGCCGCTTTCTCCACTACGAATAACGAATCCACCGTGAGGCATGCCTGTGTGGTTTGCTTTAAATTCTTCTTCAGAAATAAAGTTTACTGTTGTGTCATACTCATCAAAGTAGTTCGGCATCGTCACAATTTCTTGCTCAACTTTTGCAGCATCCGCACCTTCTTCAAGTACAACCCAGCATTCACGTGCATGTTTTTCACGTGTTGTCAGCTCAGGATTTTCACCGTTGCGAACACGTTCTACAGCCTCTTGAATTGGCAATGTGTATTGTACTGCATTTTTAACACCTTCAATGCGACGCACAGCATCTGAGTGTCCTTGACTTAAACCATCTCCCCAGAAAGTATAAGTTGTACCTACTGGTAGAACTGATTCCCCGAGTAAACGATTTAATGAGAATAAACCTGGATCCCAGCCAACTGAAATGACGGATACTTTACCAGATTTTTGTGCCGCTGCATCTACAGCCTCGAAAAACTCAGGAATTTTCGCATGAGTATCAAAGCTATCAATTGTATTAAACCATTGTGCAAAGTGTGGTCCTTGCTCTGGTAAATCTGTTGCTGAGCCACCACATAAAATCATTACATCAATGTCATTTTGGAATTTTTCAGCATCATCCACTAAATATACACTTGCATTACTTGCAATGTTTACAGTTGAAGGATCGCGACGTGTGAATACCGCTACTAATTCCATATCTGGATTTTGTGAAATAGCATACTCTACACCGCGCCCTAAATTTCCATAACCTACAATACCTACTCGAATTGCACTCATTAAAAATTCCTCCTTACGATTACGTGACTATGTGAAGTCCTTCACGTTAAATCTACTTACAATAATACGTTGTGTTAGGAAAATTCACAATAGTTTGAGTACGTGTTTTTCTCTTGAAATTATACAAGTTTTCTATGATTTCTATTCATAAATGGTATGAATACGGTTACATTTTACTTAACTTCTTTCAGCGGGTGTAAAACATCCGCTGAAAGAAGTTAAAGCCTCCGGCGGATGTCATGGAAATCAGAAAGGAGTTCAAGAGGATGTTAGCCTAAAATCATCGCATCCATGCGATAACGGCTAACTGACCTGCGTCGGTGCCGCTGCCGCTACGCTTTCGCGCAAAAAACATCTGCAGGCCTAAGCACAAAGCCGATTCCGGACGCAATTATGCCGAGGCATAATTGATTTAGTAACCTTTAAGTTTTCGTTAAAGCCTTGTAAATTGAGACTATTCCGACCGTATGTCTTGTACAATAAAACTAACGACAAAGGGGGCATGTTGAATGAAAAGTAATTGTTATTCACCAAGCACAACAGTGGAACAAGGAGAATTATTTGCTTGTCCATTCCAAAATGCACAAAAATCTGCTAAAACTCACATTGAAATTGAGGTAAAGCACAAAAAGATCCCACTCAACACACACCAATATTTAAGGGTTATACCTTTTGGCGTTATAGAAGAAACCCTAACAATCTCCGTACAAAACCAAAGAGTCAATGAGGCTAACTTTTACCATAGCGGCAAGGAGATAGCGCGCTGGTTAGTTAAAAAAAGTGAATACAATAAGCGAGAGTTCACTGTATTTCCTGTGCCAATTCGGAAAGACGCTTTTCATTCATAATGTGGTAGCCATTCTTTCTCTTCTCTAAAATTTTTTCTTCGCAAAATTGTGCAAGTACATATAATAAATGTCGGTAAGAAACCCCTAAATATTCACAGATTTCGGTATGCTTTTCTTTATAAATACCTTGATCTGACGATAATTGGATAAAGGCAGCAAGTCGATTTTCAAGTGGATATGCTTGATTTTGTGTATATTTTGACGTCATTTTGGTCGCCTTTTCCCCTAAAAACACACAAATTTTACGTAAAAATAGTACATCCGTGAGTAACTTTTCTTTGCAGGACTGTGTAATCGAAAAACAAATCGTCTCAGTTACTGTCTGAATCCCCTTCGTATATCTCGCCTCATTAAGCAACTCAATTTCACCCATAAAACGCGGTGGCTCTGGGTATTCGATAAGCGAGACCTTGCCGTTTTTATGCGTCATATATATTTTCGCTTTTCCTTCAATCATGTAGTACAGCGTATCTGGAAATGATCCTTCTGTAAAAATCCATTCGCCTTTGTCAAACTTACATACTTCCAAATACGGGTCAATATCAAATGAGAAAAAATCATCAATTGGATATTTATCGAGATAGTATGAACGTTCCTCAGCTGTCAGTTTATGCATTTTTTACTCTCTCCTCCAAAAAAACATGAGATATCTCACATTATTGTAACGATGAACGTGCTATTATTCAACATAGTTAAATTGGAGGTACGTAAAATTTATGAACAATCAACGATGGCTTTCTCAAAATTTCTTTGCATTTTTCATTACATGGGGTATTTTCTTACCTTATTGGACTGGTTGGCTTGTAGATGCCAAACACCTTACTGTTTCAGAGGCTAGCGTTGTAATGGGCTGCGGTCTTTTAGCACGGGCAATTTCAAATCTCTTTTTCTTCCCGACGCTTGCAAAATATGTGAATAATAAACGACTCACTAGCATTCTAGCAATAGGTGCCCTAATTACAACTTTACTTTACATACTAAGCACGGGCTTTATCTCGCTTCTTATTGTTACCCTTTTATTTAGTGTTTTCTATCCAGCACTGCTACCTGCCGTTGAAAGTAGTGCGGCAACGCTCGTACAGCACGGAAATGTACACTATGGTAAAAGCCGTTCCTATGGTTCCCTTGGCTTTGTCATTGCAGTATTAATCATTAGTATGCTGACAGGTGCATTTGGCAATAACATTATCTTTTGGAGTATGGTGGCCGGCCTAATCGGTATGCTGTTGATGCAGCAAATGGCTACACCAAAAGAGTTACTCGTTGTACCGACAAAAGAACAACGTGCAAAATCATTGTCGATGAAAACATTATGGACGATTAAAGGTTTCCCTATTGTTTTATTAATCGTTATACTATTGCAAGGCGCACACGCTTCTTATTACAGCTACGGCTATATATATTTAGGTGACTTACATGTCGACCCATTCTACATGGGGATGATTATTAACATCGCTGTAATTTGCGAAATCTTATACTTTATGAAGGCTGATACACTATTTAAAAAATGGCGCTCATCTTCCTTATTACTTTTAGCAGCAAGTGGTTCATCATTACGTTGGCTACTTATTTACCTATTCCCGAATGTCTGGGTATTTATCGCTTCTCAAACATTACATGCATTATCTTTTGCTCTCGCGCATTACGCTTTTATCAGCTATTTAACAAAAACATTGCCGAAGGAGCAAATTCCAAATGCACAAGGCCTTTACTCTGCATTAGCAATGGGATTAAGTACAGCGATCCTTACATTTTTAGGCGGCTATTTATACGAGATTTCACCTGGACTATCATTTGCAGCAATGCTTATTTGTACTATTCCAGCAATCGGTATACTGCTTGCTACTAGAAATAAATATCAATATTAAAATAAGCAGGTGAGATTTTTCTCACCTGCTTTTCTATATGCTCACCTTGGATAATACGAAAACCCAGGATATTTCACGACCGGCCACTTTTCCTTTCTTAATACATGTAGCAGCTCAGGGCCAATATTTAAATTGCTTTGTATTAGCTCAGATGGTGTAAGGGCCATCCATTGATTTAACGAAACATCCTGAAATCTATCACTTTTAAACATTTCAAGGAACCATAATGTCTCAGTACCGGTATTCTCAATGTAGTGACCATTTGCAAATGGCACGTATCCGACATCTCCTGCACGATAATCGAATGTTCTCGCCACACCATTAGCTGCAAATACTGTCATACGCCCTTTTCCTTGTAGATAATATTGCCATTCGTCATTATTCGGGTGCCAATGCAGCTCTCTCATAGCACCAGGCTTAATCTCGACAAGTGCTGCTGCGATATTTTTAGAAATAGGAAAGTTTGTCGAATCTACAATTCTAACACTGCCACCTGGAGTTTTAATAGGAGTTTGTGCAAGCAGACGATGCTTGAAGGTTTGAGGAACCGTACCATATGGAGATTGTACTTTTTGTGTGTCTAGTGGTCCTGGAACTTGATCTTGATAAATATAGACTTGTTCTTTCGGGATATGTTGAAAAGCGCTCGTTGGAACACCAAAATTGGAGGACAGCACATCTTTAGGAGTATGCGCAAACCAATCAGATATTGAAAATGTACTAAGATCTGAAAAATGCCCATCGTCAAACACTAGTAAAAATTCGCAGCCATCTTCAAGTCCCTGTATGGAATGAGGAATTCCTGGTGGGAAATACCATAAATCGCCCGGTCCTACATCGGCTATAAAATTACGCCCATTTTGATCGACCGCTGTAATGCGTGCATGACCAAGAAGCATATACGACCATTCGGCCTGTTGATGCCAATGCAGCTCACGTACCCCACCAGGTGTCAAACTCATATTGACACCTGCCAATGTCGTAGCAATAGGCAGATCACGAGCGGTAATTTCTCGAGACCAACCGCCATGTTTTAAAACCATATGCGTATCAGAAAATGAAAATTTTAAATTTGGTACAAGCCCAGCATCCGTTTTAGGTGGGACAAGCATATCAGGATTTTCCAAATCCCTCATAATATCTCTCGGCCCTTTATCCACCCCACCTGCCCCATCTTTCCGAATAGGCTGTGGAACATAAGAATAGCCATCTGGCATGTTCTCCAATAGTTCACCTCTTCATAAAGAAATCGTTATATACATATGTATGGATTCATTACTAGAATTATTCTTTTCCATGTAGCTTGGTTGCGAGGATGGCAGTATATGAACCATCTTGTTTTATTGTATAATAATACCTACAATCAAATAAAAATACAAAGGGTGATGGTTTATGGAATTTATATTTGAATCTGAGGATTTAGAAGATTACTTACTTGAATTAGATGTGGTTAATTACTCTAACCGAATTATTAAAGAGAAAATTGAGGAACTATTTAACTCAACTCAAACAGAGGTTGAAAAAGCAAAGATTGCTTTTGAATTTGTTTCAGATGAAATATCACATTCTTGGGATATTCAAGGAGAAAAAGTTACTTGTCATGCATCAGACGTATTGAAGTATAAACAAGGTATTTGCTATGCAAAATCAAACCTGTTAGCAGCATTATTACGTTCGCAAGGTATTCCAACAGGTTTCTGTTATCAACGATTAATGTTGTTTGATACCCCAGAAAAAGGATACTTGGTTCATGCAATAAATGCTGTATATCTTAAATCCCATAAAAAGTGGATACGATTAGATGCTCGTGGAAATAAAACTGGGGTTAATGCTCAATTTTCAATAGATGAAGAAAAATTAGCTTTTCCAATTAACAAGGAACTTGGTGAAAAAGATTATTCTGTTATTTTTATAAAGCCAAACCCCAAAATCATTGCTGTATTAAAGAAGCATACGGATGTATTGGAAATGTATAAGCACTATTTACCTGAAAGTATATAACAGGGGTTGTAGTTAAATAACGCTTATTAAAATAATCTTCATATAAAAACTCCATTTTTATCAAAAAATTTTTAAATTGGAGTTTTTTCTTGCAGTTGTTATCGAAGAGTTCTCAGGAGTAAGAAAGGCAGAAATTGAACAACCTTCTCTTTAAAGTAAAAACAATAAAAAGATGCAATAGAAATTGCATCTTTAAGAATTTATTTTCTTCAGTTGCAAGCGAGAAATTAGGCTTTTTTTCAAATGCTAGTCAGTGTTAATATTATAGTCTAACTTTAACCTCAGTGCCGTCCTTAGCTTTGACATCTACTAGTACGATTCCCTTATGATTTTTCAGTTCTTTGACGATAGGCCTTAGCGTTTTTTTCTCTATTAGCGGGAAGGTAAAGTCCAGTTTCTTTCTTTCGAAATGCTCTTTTGTCCATTTGTTTAAATTTCGTTGCAAAAGTTTCGAAGACAAAATTGAAATAACAATGTTTAAAATAGTATATGGCATTGGGATGTTAAGCCGAAAGCCTTTTGCTTTCACTTTTACATGCATCATAAGCAACTATTCAATAATGACCGAAACGGTATCCCCGTTTGCCGATTTAATATCAACAATTTGGCCATCTAATTCGTTTTCAATTGCTTCAATAATAAGGTTTATATCTATATCTTTAACGTATTTTTCCGCTTGAGGAACACTCGCTGCGATGCTGAGTCCAGCCATTAATACTACCTTGACAAGTTTTATAGGCAAATTGACCATGACGTTATCATTTTCGGCTGATACAACACGTACTTTTAAAGTTTTATCTAAATATTTAGTCGGTTTTTCATTACTTGTTTCTTCTTTTTCTTTTAATACTTGAATCAGTTCTGATCCCTGTTCTGCATCAATCTTACCTTCTTGAACCATTGTTAATACTCTTGCAATTTCCTCTTTCATAATAAAAACCTCCCTATTCGTCTTTTAAGAGCTTAATGGCTTCTTCTGGTGTGATTTCGCCATTTTCCAACATAGTAACAACTTTTTTCTCATCTACTTCATTTTTCTTCTTTTGCACATATCCAAGAGAAGAAATAATGTCTGTTAGTTTGCCTCGAACCGTTGGATACGAAATCCCCAGTTCCTTTTCCACTTCTTTGATATTCCCTCTGCAAGTTAAAAATACTTCCACAAAATGAAGCTGATCCTTTGATAAAGATGCCAGCTTAGATAATTCAAACTCATTTTCAATCGTTGTGTGACAATGAGAGCACTGTAACTTTGTAATTTTCAATGTTTTACTGCAAACAGGACAATTTGTGATAACTTTATAAGCCATAGTGATATCCCTTCCTTCTAGTTGATTTGATTATACAACAAGGAATTGAAAATGCAAATAATAAAAATTAAACTTTTAAATATTAAAAATAAATAATATCAATTCGTTGTTTAAAATCATTAATTGACCGTTTTCGCTATTTATGTAAATTATCTTATAGACTATATTTTAACCCCGTCCTAAATATAGAACGGGGTTATGCTTGTTTTAGTTTTTTTAAAATCCGCCGGAGGCTTTAGACCAACAAATGTCTTTTGTGCGAAAGCGCAGCGACAGCAACAGCACGATGTTGGTCACTCAGGCGTTTTACAGGATGTAAAGTTCTTAGCCTGAGTTCCTCTATTTCAGCGGGTGTTTGGACACCCGCTGAAATAACTTTCGATTTTGTCTACCATCTAATCTACAATAAAATAACTCCTTATAATTGACGTTCTAATAGCCAACTATCATGTAACCATTTTTCTGTTAACCGACCACCTTTCCATTTAATGTCTTGCTCAAATGCCATAATATTTCCATCAAGACCGACGATGACCCATGCCCATGAATCATTCTCTGGTACATAGCATTTATATTTCATGCCTGTAAGCGTTAAAGCTTCTTTATTTACTTTAATATCTTCATCATGAGGGCGAATCCACTGATTTTCTAATTGACCAAATAACCCACTTTGAATTTTGTTCAGAAACACTTGAACAATTTCCTCTGTTCTTTTTTCAGATGGAAGCTGTTGATTGGAAGCAAAACGTTGATCCATCCATGTAATTCCTATGATTTTGTGACTTTCTTGTTCGACTGTAAAGGAATAATGCTCTCCCCCTAGCCCATTATTGTCTAAATTTTCTTTTTCATAACGGAAAACGAAAACATCTACATCATTCTGTTCACCACTACGAACTTCTTTGAAATGGTATCCTTCAGGAATATCTATCACCTCTAGAGCTTTATCTAGTGCAATTTGATATGTTTCTTCTTCATTTTTCAATTCATGTTGTTGCATTTTCTTCACCTCGTAATTAGATTTTTGATTAATAGCAAAAGTCACAACAATAACAGTAATGGCAGTAATGGCAGCAATGGCAACACTAGTAACTAAAATTCGAATACGTTTCAACCGTTTATTCCCCCCTTTCTAGTATCTTACTTTTTTAGGTTTAATGAAAAATGAGACAAACAGCCCTATTCCAATAAGTACAGCAAAAGTTTCAAATGTTAAAAAATAATTTCCTGTTTTCAAAAGACTCATAGCAATAATAGGAGCTAAAGTGGCACCGATGAACAAAATAAATGTGTAAAATGCTACAGCCATTCCACGGCTCTGTCCCCCTAACTGACCTACAACAGTAATCAGTGATGGTACCGTCATTGAAATTCCTGCGACAAAAACCACACTCATAATAACTAGAAAGGCCAAGTTCGAACTTATTCCAAGAATAGTAAGACCAATAACCGCAAGCAATAAACCGCTTCGTATTACATTGTAAATACCGAATTTCTCCACCAATTTTCCTGAAAATGGTGAGAGCAGCATTCCAAAAATCCCTACAGCTCGAACAGACAAAATTTGATTGTCATCTAAGTTGAAATTAGTAGTTAAATAATTTCCTAGTACTGTATACATTCCGACGAATGAGAGTAATAAAGTAACCGTTATGATATAACAATAAATTAAATATTTATTTGTAAAAATTGTTTTTAGTTGATGCATGGTGCTCATCAAATTTTCATTTTTATTAGTTCTCTCACCTTTTGGAATTAAAACAGCTACTAAAATCGCTGTTAAAAAATAGACTCCTCCAAGAATGTAAAATACACTTTGCCAGCCTAACCACTGACTTACTAAGCTACTAAACACCTGACCGATAATTCCAGCCATTAAAAAGCCAGAAGCAACAAATCCCGTAGCAGTTACTCTCCTTTCCTCTGGGAAAATATCTACAATGTAAGCCAATGCAACAGGCGCGAAAGTTGCTGCTAAGAACCCTTGCAATCCTCGGAGTACTATAAGAGAAGTTAAAGATTCTACAGTTCCCAATATCGGAGAAATAATTGTCAAACATATCAAACCTAATAAAATAATTTGCTTACGATCAAGTCGATCTGACAACTGACCGAAGATTAATAAGCCAATTGCATAACAAAGAGAAAATACACTACCAGTCCATGCTGCAGTAGCAGTAGTTTCATTGAAATTGTCAGCAAAAATCGATACTAATGGAATCGTTAAGTACAGGCTAGACACAACTACAAGACCACACCAAAATAAAATAAGTGTAATGAAGTTGTAATTATTTTTCCTACCATTGTCTTCAATAGTAGCGACCTTATTCATACAAAAAACCACCTTTATGATTTCATAAGTAATGTACATTACTAACATTGATTGTAACCTATTTACAATCAATGTCAATACCAAGTAACGCTAATTTGTAACCTTTCTACTTTTAATGTAAAATAGTTACGAACAGTATTGGAGGGATTCAAATGAGCGAAAAACATGAAATAGATCCTATGTTAGACTTTGATTTACTGAACAAATTAGTTGTTGGAATAGGAGAAGTTTCTAATATAACAGGAGTTCCTACTAGAAAAATTCGTTATTGGGAAGAAAAAGGTATTATTGATTCAGAAAATGAAGTGGAAGGTACTACTCGTAGATATAACTACTTAAATATCAAAAAAATTCTTTTAATTCAGGAGCTCATTGATGAAGGATTTACTCTCGATGCAGCCGCTAAAAAAGTTGAAAACCGCATGAAAAATATTAACGAAGTATTTTTAAAATTGGCAAATTCGTCGGCTGATAAAGAACAAGAAATCGAGTAATGTATTCTAATAATTTTCTAAGAATGAAAACAACATTAATGAAAAATCCCCATCGTGCTGATTTCACACAATAGGGATTTTTTTAGATTCTACTTAAACAACGTAATTTAAAATTTCTTTTATGTGTCTTTTTTGACAATCTCAAATAAGATTTTTAATCTTTCTAGACTTGTTTATACCGTAATCTGTTTGCATTTTTATATCCGCTAACCGTTCAATCACTGTTGTTGGACCGATTCAACAACCAATTCTAAGTCCAAGATTTTACTGGATAATTCATCTTTCACTACTTTCTTTGTCCGCCTGGAGAAATACTTAACTCAGAATTTTTCCCCGCTTTTACTAGAAAGCTACTAGCATAGTAAGGGAACCTTTGCTGTACTTCACGTGCTAGTACTAATACAGCATCTAAATCGATATTGGTCGTAATGCCCATTTCCTCAAAGCCATGGATAATATCCTCTGTCGCAATATTTCCAGTTGCTAACGGTACATATGGACATCCTCCAAGGCCTGCAATGGAGCTATCGAAATCTCGAATACCTGCTTCATAGCCTGCAACCGCATTGGCAAAAGCCATCCCTCTAGTATTATGAAGGTGGAGGGAAAAGTGGAAATGAGGGAATTTTTCACGTAATGTTTTGACAATTCCCTTTATTGCGTAAGGATTAGCCATACCTGTTGTATCGGCCAAAGATATATCAGTAATACCTATTTCGTCATATTTCTCACACAGCATAATATGTCGTTCAATTGGTACATGCCCTTCGTATGGGCAACCAAATGCCACCGAAATAGAACCCGATGCCTTAATGCCCGCTTCCCTACAACTTCGTGAAATTCCAGGAAAATCTTTCATAGCATCTAGTGTTCTCGCATTAGCATTGTGTAGGCTATGAGAATCTGTTGATGATAGCATTAGCTTTACCTTGTTTACGCCTGCTTCAATAGCACGCTCTAACCCTTTTAAGTTCGGAATTAGTGCTCGGAAAATAACATCTCTGTCACGACGCATCCTTTTTAACACTTCACTCGCATCACTAAGTTGTGGTACAGCGTTAGGATGAACGAAAGAAGTAACTTCAATTTGTTTAAAGCCACAGTCTATTAAACGATTGATAATATTTACTTTATCATTTGTAGGAATGTTCTCTTTAATTATTTGAAATCCATCACGAGGACTGACTTCTGTAATCATTACTGGATCCAACATATTTCGATCAACTCCTAAATAATTTCTTTATTTTTCAAACTCTCGATTTCCTCATCTGTTAAGCCGATAATTTGTTTTAAAATGTATTCATTATGTTCGCCTAAATCAGGTCCCACATTTACGATAGCTCCCGGTGTTTCAGAGAATTTCGGCACAATCCCCGGCATTTTAATTTTACCTAAACGCGGATGATCAACCTCTACAATGTTCTCACGTGCTTGATATTGCTCATTATTGAAAATATCTTCAATGCTGATGATTGGGCTAATCGGCACACCAAATTCATCGAGCTTCTTTTGTAGCTCATCACGGTGATATGATTTCACCCATTCCGCTACAATTCCATTTGTTAAATTAAAGTTTTCAAGACGAACTTTGTTTGTATAGAAGCGCTCGTCTACTAACATATCCTCTCGGTTCATCGCAGCAGCAAGGCGTTCAAATGTACGATCTGAACTTGTTACTAATACAACCCAATGTCCATCCTTGGTTTGAAAAGTACCTGCTGGACTCGAGTGTCCACTTAAGCCTGGCGATCGCTCTTTAACAACACCATTTTGGTCATAGTCAGCTACAAGGAATTCCATCATGCGGAACACTGATTCATATAAACCAATATCGACCATTTGTCCTTTTCCATCTTTAGCATCACGGTAGAATAGCGCTGTACTTGTTGCAAATGCAACATAAACACCTGTAATGTAGTCTACTAATGAGAAGGATGGACTAATTGGCGGACGATCTGTATAGCCATGTAAATATGTAAAGCCACTAAATGCCGTTGCGGGCGTACCAAAGCCTGCTTTATGTGCATATGGTCCTGTTTGTCCGTAGCCACTTACACGCACGAGAATAATATCTGGATTTGCTTCTTTTAATATCTCGTAGCTAAGTCCCCATTTTTCTAATGTACCTGGTCTAAAATTTTCAATGATAACATCTGACTTAGTAATCAGTTTTTTTAATATCATTTGCCCCTCTTCGCCATGTAGATCAAGTGTTAAGGATTTTTTATTACGCGCAAGCGCTGGCCAGCGAAGTGGTTCATCTCCTTTAAACGGCCCCATACTACGTAGTGAATCTCCTCTATTAGGCATTTCAATTTTAATGACCTCCGCGCCAAAATCAGCTAATAACGTTGCCCCATATGGCGCTGCAATCATTGTTGATAAATCTAAAATTCGTACTCCCTTTAATGGCCCCATCCTCATTGAAATCCCTCCTCCTGCTAATTGATAGCATCATTTTTAAGGTTATTGATACGTTTCATTGTTGGTTGCTCTTCTATGCTCGGTAAAGGAAATAATTCACAAATCGCTATACAAGACAGAATATTCAGATTATTTTCAGTAAAATAGTGTATTAAATCCCGGATGTTTAATGAACTGTTGAGTCATCAAGTATATTTAGCTAGATTTGCTCAATGATTGAAACCTTTGCTGCCATTTTGCGTGGACAGCAGGGTGTCCTTTACTTCACTGATTGCCTTCATCTAATTCAATTGCAACAGAAGTGACACCCATTAATAAATGCTGCTGTTAGTTTATTGATTTTTTTGTCGGATGCAATAAGTGTAAAATCACCACAATTAATGCTTCAAATTGTTGTACATTTTTTCATGCATCCCAATAATAAGTGTACCAATTGTATCTAATTAAAATTTTTCCCGCTATCGTATTTTCTTCTATTAATTGAAATAAACGATTCATCATTTTCTTTACAATGGAACGCATGATGTAGACTAATTTCTATTCAAAATAGCCTACATATTTAGATATCATCTTTGCACTTTCAATACATTTTACTTTCAACAAAGCTGCTTTTTCTTCAGATATTCGTTGCAGTGGTCCGGCAATCGTAAGGCCTGCAATAATTGTGCCATTGATCCCTAGAATCGGTGCGGCAATTGCATATGTACCAACAATACGTTCTCCTTGTGTAAATGCATAGCCATCTTTACGAATTTGCTGAAGATCATTTAGAACTTTTTTTATATCAATGTCTTCTTCTAGCTGAACTTCCTTTAGAATGCGCATTTGCTCTGATTCTTCTAAAAACGCTAATAACACTTTACCGGAGGCACCTAAGTGAGCGGGCTTTCGTTCACCAACCCGTACAAAATTCCGAACATCTAATGGTGAATCAATTTTTTCTATGCATACACGACTAATTCCATCGAGTATATTTAACTCTACTGTTTCTTGCGTTTCCAACATCACCTTACGCATTTCTGGTAAAGCAATATGACGGTAATCAAGATGATTTTGATAAATACTTCCTAATCTAAAAAATTGATAACCTAGTGAATATAAATGAGTCGCATCATTTTTGATGATATAACCATCCTGCTCAAGGGTATTTAAAATACGGAAAATTGTACTTTTAGGCATTTGTAATTTTTGTTGGATTTCTTTAATCGATAATTCCGGTTTATCTAATGAAAATAAAGATAAAATTTCCATCATTTTTTCAATTGCTTTTATCAATCTGTCACCTACTCTTATTGGAGAGTTTTATTTTGTAATACCTAAATAAGATACTTTTAGCATTTCGTCATTTAGAAGTTCTTGTGCAGTTCCACTCATTACTACTTCACCGTTTTCAATAACATAGCCACGATTAGCAAGTTGCAATGCCTGATTTATGTTTTGTTCAACTAACAAAATCGTAACACCATTCTTTTTAATTTCTGAAATAATATCAAAAACTTGTTTTGTTAATAAAGGTGATAATCCAATAGAAGGCTCATCCAAAATCAATAACTTAGGTTCAGCCATTAAAGCGCGACCAATTGCTAGCATTTGCTGTTGTCCACCACTCATTGTACCAGCAATTTGAGTTGTTCGTTCTTCTAAAATTGGAAACAACTCATAACAATATTCCAAATTCTTTTTTAAATTGGTACGTGCTTTCCTAGTATAAGCGCCCATTTCTAAATTTTCCAGCACTGTCATATCTGAGAATAGCTTTCGATCTTCTGGAACCTGTACTAAACCAGCTTTGACAATATATTCAGCTGATTTTTTATTAAGAATTTGATTATCAAAATGGATGACTCCCGACTTCACTGGGATCAAACCTGAAATGGCACGTAATGTTGTTGTCTTCCCCGCTCCATTTGTTCCTAAAATACTTACAATTTCACCCTGATGGATCTCAAAACTTAAATTACGTAAAATATTCAAATTGCCATATCCCGCGTTTAAATTTTCAACTTTAAGCATCAGTAACAACCTCCCCACCTAAATATGCTTCAACAACACGTGGATCTTTCGTTACTTCTTTTGGTGCACCCTCTGCAATTTTTTCTCCAAGGTGCATAACGACTACTCGATCTGATAATGCCATAACAGCTGACATTAAATGCTCAATAAAGAAAATCGTCACACCGCTATTACGAATATCTTTGATTAGGTCTATAAACTCATTTACTTCCGTTGGATTTAGCCCAGACATAACTTCATCTAGGAACAATATCTTAGGCTTTGTTGCTAATGCGCGAGCTACCTCAACCTTCTTTTGTTCAGCAAATGTTAAATCCTTCATGCGATCATATGCTTTATGTGCCATGCCCATATATTCAAGCTGCTGCACTGCAACTTCACTTGCTTCTTTGTATGTGCCCACCTTATTAAAGGCACCTACAATTACATTTTCTAGTAAAGTTAAGTTACCGAATGGTTGTACAATTTGGAACGTCCGTGCAATACCTCGCTCACACATATACTCCGGTTTTAAACCATGAATAGACTCAACATTTAATAATATTATTCCCTTTGTAGGTGTATGGTAGCCACAAATAGAATGGAAAAGCGTAGTTTTACCAGCGCCATTGGGACCTATTAAACCAAGGATTTCGCCTTCATTTAGTTGCAAACTAACATTATTGACGGCTACTAAGCCTGAGAACCTTTTTTCAACATTTTCAAGCTTTAGCAATGTCATTCACTTTCCCCTCCTTCTTTAATTTTCGTAAACGTATTTTTTCTTGGAACCAACCAACTAAACCTTCTGGTAGATATAAAATTACTAATACTAAAATTAAACCGTATACCATCAAATGAACCCCAGCAAAGCCACCAAAAAAGTGAGATGTTAATTCACCAAGCGGTACGATAATTAATGCACCCATGAATGGTCCTAATATAGTTCCCATCCCTCCTAAAATGGCTGGTAGAATAATAGATACGGATACATCGTTTCCAAATGTTGTTGGTGGGTCTATGTACAATAGATATTGCGCATAGAATGTACCGCCCACTGACGTAAGTGCACCACTAATTGCTATTGCCAACATTTTATTTTTAAAGGTATTTACCCCCAGTGATTGGGCTGCATCTTCGTTTTCACGAATGGCAATCAAATTGAAGCCTAAACGTGATTTACCGATGAAATAAGTTAAGAGTGTTACGAAAATCGTTAAAACTAAAATCACGTAGTAATACGTCATACGAGATTCAAATTGGAACATAAGCGGATTACTCCCGATTGGTAATAAGATCCCCATAGTTTTATTGAAGAAATCCATATTTTGTACGGTGATTCGTAAAATTTCAGCAAATGCAAGTGTCCCTAACGAGAAATATGCGCCACGTAGCTTATACCGAAACGATAGGAAGCCAATTAATAAAGCAATTAATATTGCCACAATTGCACCTATAACCATTCCAATCCAAGGCGAAATATTATACTTTATTAGTAAAATTGCCGATGCGTATGCACCTGTTCCAAAGAATATGGCATGACCGAATGAAAATTGCCCTGCATAGCCACTTAAAATATTCCATGCCTGACTCACTAAAGCATAGTACAAAATCAAAATTCCCAAATGAATGAAGTATTGGTTGTCAGTAAAAAGTGGAAAAAGAGCAATACCCATAACGGCAATCGAGTATAAAATATATGGTTTTTTCATCGCACTTTACCTCCAAACAGACCATTCGGCTTCAGTAATAGAATGAGAATAAAGATTAGGTATGTCATTAAATCCTTTAAACTACCCGGTAATAATACGCCACCTAATGCCTCACTGACTCCTATTAAAATTCCACCTATTAAAGCGCCTAAGAAATTACCTAATCCCCCTAACACCACAACTACGAAAGCTTTTAATATAAAGCTAGCTCCTACTGTCGGTGATGTGTAGAAGAATGGTGTAATTAATGTACCCGCAACCCCCGCTAATGCTGCACCAATACCAAAAGCAATATAATTTATGCGCTTAATATTAACCCCAACAAGTGATGCACCCTGGCCGTTAATTGACGTTGCACGAATTGCACGCCCAATAAATGTCTTTTTTAAGAAAAAGAAAAGACCGACTGCTAAAAATGCTGTGCAAATAAAGGCAATGAACTTTGTCGTATGAATATTTAAATTAAAAAGAGAAATTGTTGCAGGTAGTCCATCAACAGTTACACTTCGGAAATCAGGCTTAAATATAACTAACGCT
The DNA here is from genome assembly GCF_042755925.1 of Lysinibacillus sp. NPDC059133. Classification (NCBI taxonomy): domain Bacteria; kingdom Bacillati; phylum Bacillota; class Bacilli; order Caryophanales; family Bacillaceae; genus Lysinibacillus; species Lysinibacillus sp. NPDC059133. Next base: position 41,113 of record NZ_JBHZDH010000029.1, read on the forward strand.
AAGTTTTCAATAAATAATGAAATCCCGAGCGTAACTAATAACTGATTGTGGTCTGGAGCATCTGCCATACGTTGAAGTACACCACGTTGTAATCCAGCCCCAATAAAAAATAATGCAATCGCGCTTAATGGTAATGATAGATATGGATTTAATCCCATTAAATCAAAGCACCAATATGTTACATACATTCCAACCATCATCAAAGCGCCTTGTGCAAAGTTGATGATTTTCATAACGCCGAAAATCAGCGTTAAACCTATTGCTACAAGCCCGTAAATCCCTCCCATTAAAATGCCATCAATCAATGATTGAAAAAACAAGTCTGCACTCATGCTACATTCCCCCCTTTTGTTCAATTCATCCCTAAATAAAAGGGCGAACGCTTTTCTCGAGTTGTTGTTTACAAGCGTACGCCATATCGAACACTGGTTACTATTTACTTGGATATACTGGTTTAACTTCTAAGTACTCAGCTGGTCCAACTACCTTTGTTGCGCCATCAATAATTTGGTTTAATACTGCTTTTGCATTTATATTTTGACCCTTGTTATCAAACTGAATTGCTTCTTGAGGCAAAATATGATCTTCTAAGTTTGTTTCTGTTAATGCTTTTCGGATTGCTTCTCGATCTGTTGATCCCGCACGTTCAATAGCATCAAGTAATACTGTTGTCGCCATAAAAGAGTACGCTGCGTTTGGTCCCATTTCACGACCATATGCTTCTTTATATTTTGCTTTTACATCCTTTGCTAGATCACTATGTGGATTAATTGTATAATTAACATCCATTAATAAATTGTTAATAGATTGATAGTCCGTGATAAATTTCGCATTACTAAATGCACCGTTAGCTACCCCAATAATTGCACGAGGTGTGTAGCTAGAATTTTGAATACCTTCTACCAACATGACGCCATCACGAAGATAAGTTGTTGTCAAAACGATATCTGGTTTACTTGCAGAAATTTTATTGATTGTCGATGATAAATCAGCTGTTGAAGAAGCGTGTGGTAAAACCTCTAAAATTTCTAAACCATAGTTTGCAGCGTTGTCCTTGATGACCTTTGCAATACTAGTTCCGAATACACTATCTTCATGTACGATGACAGCAGTAGATAGCTTTTCTGTTGCATTTTCATTTAAATCTTTAAAGTACTCTAAAAAATCTTTGGAAAATGAACTTGCTGCTGGTTGTAAACGGAAAGTATACTTGAAACCACGTTCTGTTATTTCATCCGCTGCACCAATATCTACGATAAATGGCAAGCGTGAACGCTCTGCTTCTTGAGTGGCTGGTAACGCTACACCACTTGAGTAAGCACCAACAATGCCTACTACACCTGCACGATCAAGTTTTTGTACTTCCGAAACCCCTTTTTCTGGTGAACCTTCATGATCTGCCTCTATTAATTCAATTGTTTTATTCCCCAATGATTGGATACCGCCTGCATCGTTTTTTTCTTTAATTGCTAATTTCACTGCATCTTTCATTTCTTGCCCCTCCAGTGCTAAGCCTCCGCTCAATGGATGAAGTGAACCAATTTTAATCGATTCTCCTTTACTACTATCACCTGATGTTGAAGCGTCACTGTTACAAGCTACTAAAACAATAGTTAAGAAACTTAGCATGAACACAGCTAACCACTTTTTCATATAACACTACTCCTCTCATTTTTAAAAGATTTATATTGATCGATGCACAAATTTACCTCTTCCATTTTCTTTGGTAGTCTTACCATTAACTACAATAATTTCTCCTCTACTTACTGTAAAAGCTGGCCAACCAACTAACTCCCATCCGTCATATAATGAAAAGTCGCAATTTTCAGAAATATCTTTCGCCACCAATACTTTTTTCGTATGAAGATCGACAATCGCAAAATCAGCATCCGCCCCAATTTCAATACGTCCCTTCGAAGGAAGATTGTAAGATTCCGCTATTGATAATGACATAATATCAGCAATACGCTCTAACGGAATATCTCGTTTAACATAACCCTCTGTTAGCATTAATGGTAATAAACCACCTGTACTTGGGAAGCCAAATAACGTCTCCCACGTATCACCAGATTCACCTAGTTTTTTTTCTAAACTACTCGGCACATGATCAGTCCCAATAGCATTAATAAGCCCTTTTCGAATACCATCCCATAGTTTTTCACCGTCACCTCGTTTATGAATTGGCGGTCCTACTTTCGCTTTAATGCCTACTTCATGCTCATCGTGAAGTAATAAATAGTGTGGGCAAGTTTCTACCTTGACATTGCCCTCGGTTAGCCACTTTGACTGTTCCAGCACCTCAACACTATCACCCGAAGTTAAGTGCACAATATATAGATTCCCATCATAAACTTTGTTCAAATAAAGTGAACTGAGTAAAGATTCTGCTTCTGCATACCCAGGGCTTGTCTTGCTCCATGTTGATAGCCCTTCATTTTCACCACCCGCTTGAAGTTGTGTTGTTAATTTACGATTTATATCCATGTTTTCGCAATGTATAGCCAATAATAGCTTCGGTGATACTTCATTGAACTTCGCCAAAATACGACCTAAATCATAGGCTGATAAATCTATACCATCTGTAATGTTGAACTTATCGTTTAACTGACGCTCATAATTGCGGAAGAATTTAAAGGATGTAATGCCTTCCCTGTCTACTAGTTCTTCTAATTCATCTAAGTGCTGTTCTTTCAAAATACCCAAACTATATGTGAAATCAATGTACGTCCATTTTCCGACGTCTTTTTTCACGTTTGGAAACCACTCTAAATAACTTACTGGCTGACGGTCAAAGTTAACGACCGTTGTAATACCAGAAATAGCGTGTTGCTTCGTGTCTAAAAAATCTTCTTCTATTGAATTGTAAATTCCTAAGTGTTGATGGGCGTCGATAACTCCTGGAAAAATATGAAGCCCTGTTGCATCTATGACCTCTAATGCTTCTGTAACTTCTTTGGAATCTAGAATGGCAACAATTTTTTCATCTTTCACACCGATATTCGCTTTTCTCACACCAACGCGTGGAAAGACAACTTCACCGTTTTTAATTAATAAATCAAACATTACTTCACCCCTTTCGTCACTTTTTAAACGCTTTTCATATAAGACTCGATATATGTTGATGGCACAACATCACAATATTTCATCCATAAGTCCAGTAAAGCTGCTTTATGTGAAATTTCAATTCGATCAAATACAGCATCTTCTACAATTGCAACATTGAAGTTATACGTCACTGCATCAACCGCAGTTGTACGAACACACCCACTAGTTGAACCCCCTACAATAATTAATGTATCAATTTGCAATTTAACTAAGTAGCTAATAATAGGTGTGCCAAAGAAAGCACTTGCATAGCTTTTATCCACCACGATATCACGATCAGTTGGCTTTAAGCACTCAACGATTTCCGATGCAGGATTACCATCTAAATATTTTGTTTGGTCTCTCTTCGCCTTTGTCGAAAATGAATCAAATTGAATCGTTTTCTTCTGTACATTACGTGTATATAACACAGGAATTCCCTGAGAATCTGCTAGCGCTTTTAATTGCTCAATTTTACGAATTCCCTTCCACGCAACATCGCCGCCTCCACTTGGCCATTTATCTAATTGATCTTCAATCGGTACGTCGGCACCAATGTAATTGTGTTGTGCATCAATGATGATAAGAATAGGCTTTTTTCCTAATCCGCGACTTTGTCCATAGCCCCCTTTTTTAATAACAATCTTATCAATCTCTGTTAATGCAGACTCCCAAATTCTTGTCATAATATTGCCCTCCTTTTCTCTTCAGTTAATGACTCCACAATATGTAGCCCAGCAATGCGCCCGAATCCTAATGCTGTAAGCAATCCATTGCCCGACAAATAACCAAAAGCATGATTGCCTGAAATACCGACAGCACTGCCTCCAACAGCATAAACATTTGGAATTACACATCCATTTGTATCCAGGACCTGTGCATGTTGATTAATGAGTAACCCTCCTTGTGTATGAAATAATGCTGGAATGACTTTAATTGCATAAAATGGTGCTTCAAGATTTTCATCAAAAACTTTGCGCCCAAAAGCATCTGCTTGTCCATCTTGTTGATGTCGATAATTCATAAATGTAAACGATAGTCGTTCGACATCAACTTGAATTTCCTGTGCTAAAGCTTCAACAGTTTCAGCTGTTTTATACGCTTCCATCTCCGCTAATTGCTTATAATCTTCAATGGGTAAAAGGTTCCTATGAATGCGCTCATCATAAATAATGTAGCCGTATTGTTCCGGTTGCTTTAATACTTCACATGTAAACTCTGAATAGCCCTGTGTTTCATTAGCAAATCGTTCACCTAATCTATTAATATAAAATCCCCCCATCATGATCGTACCCCAGGTTACAAGAAGACCCGTATTTTCATTGATCCCCGCATGACCTTGATAAGCAGTTAAACTCTTAGTAGCAGCACCTGCGGCAATCCCTGCTTCCATTCCTTCTCCTGTGTTCGCCTCATAGCCAAAATATGCTGCAACAGCAATTTCTGGGATATGCTGCTTTACAAGCTCTTTATTACCACCAAAACCATTTGTAGCAATGACAACTTTTTTTCCTTTAATGTATTGAGTGCCTTCTGATGAGGACACTTCAATGCCTATCACATGGCCGTTATCATCTTGAATGAGTTTCTCCAAAGATGATTGAAGGAGCAGATAAATATTTTCAAGTCTATTAACATTTCTCTTAAGCTTCTTCATTAACTCTAATCCTGAACGGCTTGGTGGCGCGTGCATGCGCAGTGCACTGTGACCAGGATATTTAAATTCCAAAACGACAGACATTTCGATTTGCAAAGAGTCATTTATCCATTCCACCATCTCCCCTGATACTGTTGCTAAAGCCCTCACCAGAGCTGGATCACTTTCATTATGGTTTTTCATCAAAATATCTGCTGTCATTTTTTCAACAGAATCATCAATGCCTAATTGACGTTGAAACTCCGTACTACAAGCCGGAATCATGCCAGCACTTGCCGCAGTATTGCCAAGTAAATGCTTTGTTTTTTCAAATAATGCTATTTCTAACCCCGCTTGTGCACATGTTAGTGCAGCGATCAAACCGCCTCCACCTCCACCCGCGATGATTACATCTACTTCTGAATCCCATTCCATGGAAACTCACTCCCTATCATTCGAACTTTCTCTAAATAAAAAATTTAATGCTTAATTGCTGCACACCCCCCTCATTAAAAACTACACGTAAATGCCATTCAGCTTTCTGAATAACCTATTTATCTAAAAATTCAGTAATTTTATCACCTGTTTGCGCCCTCAATATATTTGTTTGCTATATTGAATCCATCATACATAGCCAATTTTACGTTCCACATTGTGAAACGCGTTTATTTTTTCTTATTTCCACCATAATTCCTCCTTAAACTTTTTTCAAGCTTTTTTATTTTTTCTACTTCACACACTATTTCACTACAAAAATCACCTTTTCCTGTTTATCTGAATTTTTTAAAAATTCATTGACAAACATCTATTGTTGCATTTAAATTCTATTTAGGAAACCAAAATAGGAAACGCGTTTCATATAGTGGAACGATGAATAGGAGGTACTTTTTTTGAAACAAACAATTATTGAGAAAATTGTATCGCTTCACGCAAATAAAGTAGTCTTTGCTAGCGAACTCACAGTTGTAAATGTGGATTTTTTAATGGCATCAGATACAACTGCACCCTTAGCCATCAATGCATTCAAAAATATGGGGGGAGTTCAAATATTCGATGCCTCTAAAATGGCATTAGTAATTGATCATGCTTCACCTGCACCAAATCAACGTATTGCTTCACTGCATGATATGATGCGTGAATTCGCCAATGAGCATAATGTTAAACTTTACGATGTAGGAGACGGAATTTGCCATCAATTGATGATTGAAAATGAACATGCCAAGCCTGGTCAATTAATTCTTGGTGCCGATTCTCATACTTGTACATATGGGGCGATCGGAGCATTTTCTACAGGGGTAGGTTCAACGGACTTAGCCGGAGCAATGTTAACAGGTCAAACTTGGATTAAAGTACCGGAAACCATTCTTATTAACATCAATGGGTCGTTACAACCTGGCGTATCAGCAAAGGATATCGTACTGTATGTTGTTGGGATCGTGGGAATACAAGGGGCGACATATGATGCCATTGAGTATGCTGGCTCCACAATTGTCGGTTTATCATTAGATAGCAGAATGACAATTGCGAGTATGTCAATTGAGATGGGCGCAAAGGCTGGTTTTATTCATACAACTGGGTTACAGCTACCCTATGCTTTTGAACACGTTTTGCCTGATGAAAATGCAACATACAAGTGTGTAATTGACATTGATGCAAGCCAAATTACAAGTCAAGTTGCTGTACCACATTCTCCTGATAATGTTAAATCAATCGATGAAATTGAAGAAATCGAAATTAACCAAGCATTTATCGGAAGCTGTACAAATGGCCGTTTAGAAGACTTACAAGCGGCTGCTAATATATTAAAAGGCAAGCATATTCATCCAAGCGTACGTCTAATTATTGCCCCAGCCTCACGTAAAGTTTTTTTAGATGCTGTAAAAGATGGCACAGTAGAAATTCTAACAAATGCCGGTGCCACATTCTTGCCATCAGGATGCGGCCCATGTGTAGGCACGCATTTAGGAGTTCCGGGAAATAATGAAGTTATTGTTTCATCAACAAATCGTAATTTTCAAGGGCGGATGGGCAATCGTGAGTCAAATATATACCTTGGATCCCCTGCATTTGTAGCAACAGCTGCATTGCATGGCAAAATTAAAAATCCGCAACTAATATACGAGGGGTGAACACCATGAAAATTATTGGAAAATCCCATGTTTATGGCGATAATATCGATACAGATCGTATTATTCCAGGGAAATATACAAAAACATTAAATTTACAATCACTAGCTGATCATGTACTGGAAGATTTAGATCCAGAGTTCAGTAAAAAAGTAGCAGAGGGTGATATTGTTGTTGCAGGAGAAAACTTTGGTTGTGGTTCATCACGCGAGCAAGCACCACTTGCATTAAAAAAGGCTGGTGTTTCATTGATCATTGCAAAATCCTTTGCCCGTATTTTCTTTAGAAATGCCATAAACATTGGCTTACCCATCATCGAACTGAAAGATTATCATATTCAGCCAGGTGACATCGTTGAGGCAGATCTAATTTCAGGCATTGTTACAGTAAATGGACAATCTTATACAGGGACAAAGATGCCCGAAGTAATGGTTGATATTTTGAATAATAATGGCTTAGTAAATTATTTAGCTAAGCATAAAACATATAAGTTATGACGGAGCATTTCCCCTGCCCTTGAAGCATAAACAAAACTCGCTGCAGACAATATTGCTGATGGTGAAAAGTCGTATTATAAAAGTTAATGTACAGATTGCTACAACAGTTATGATCTTCATTTCAATCAAATTAAAATGATAAAGGCTATTTAATAGTAACTGGATGTTTTAACTGATTCCAGCATAAAAACAAAGCCTCTCTTTTGAACAAAGCTAAATCAAAAGAAAGGCTTTTTATTATCTTGTGTTTCACCCCTAGAATTTACAACCGCTTCAAAACACATTCGTATAATATTTTTAGTCCAATTTCCAATTCTTCATAGCTTGCATAGGCATATGACAATCGAATATGCTGGGTATCTTGCGGGTCATAAATATAGCCAGGATTAATGAGAACTTGTCGATGCAATAGCTTAGTAAATAACTCTTTATCAACGATTGGCTCATGAAACTTTAGCCAAATATAAAAACCCCCTTTCGGCTTTTCCCAACTGGCGATTCCCGTAAAGTTCTCCTGTAATATACCCTCAACAAAATTGGCTCTCAGTAATAATTCTTTCCGCAAACTCTTAATATGCTTCTCATACTTACCAGATTGCAACCAATGCAGTACAATTTCCTGTGAAATGGCGCTTGAACCGTAATCTGTTTGCATTTTTATATCCGCCAACCGCTCAATGACGGTTGTTGGACCGATTAACCAACCAATTCTAAGCCCAGGACTTAATGTTTTCGAAACACTCCCAATGTAAAGGACTTGCCCGCTTTCATCCATTGATTTTATTGGGGGTGTTGCCGCTTCAAAGAGCAATTCATGATAGACGTCATCCTCAATGATGGGAATGCGAGACGCTTTACAAGCTTCGTAAAGCTGCTTTTTTTCAAGCGTAGTCCACACCCCACCAGTCGGATTATTTAACGTAGGGACAGCATAAAATACAGCCTGCCTTTTTCTTTTTCGTTGAGCCAATGTTTGTACAAGCTGTTCATCTCGATGGATAGACAGCATTTGCATGCCTACAGACTGGAATGGATGGACTGAATTTAAATAAGATGTTTGTTCCTGGAATACGATAGAACCTTGCTCAAGTAGCCCAACAGCAATGAGCTGCAATGCCTGAAGTGCACCAGATACAATACATACATTTTGAGGCTTTGCATGGATCCCTCTTTTTTCCACATATTCGCAAATCGCCTCTCTGAGTCCGTCACTACCCTGCGGTGATGAATAGCCTAAAGCTTTCGGTTGCAAAGAAAGCTCTTTTAATGACGCTTCAATTTCAGCAGTGGGCAATAAAGTTGGTGCTAGCTCCCCGGTACCTAATCGAATGATATCATCGCGTTGCTCGTATTCATTGATTAATTGAATGGTATGATAATTTGGCTTATGAAGGCTTGTATCAATATAGGTTTGCCAATTTGGCTGTGTTTGTGTAATTAATGAATACCAGGAATTTGGAGCTACATAAATACCTGAGCCTACCTTCGATTCCAATATTCCTGCTGCTTTTAACTCTTCTAACGCCAGCTGAACTGTACTCCGATTTACCCCGAACTGCAAAGCAAGCTGTCTTTGTGTCGGTAGCTTTGTTCCTGCCACCCAATCTCCCCGTTCTATATGCTCAGTAATCCAAGTCACAATTTGTTGCTGTAATGTCATTTCACCTTGTCTATTTGGCTGCCAGTTCATTTGTATCACCCCAAACATATCAATTATGCCTCGGCATAATTGCGTCCGGAATCGGCTTTGTGCTTAGGCCTGCACGACGCAGGTCAGTTAGCCGTTATCGCATGGATGCGATGATTTTAGGCTAACATCCTCTTGAACTCCTTTCCGATTCCGTGACATCCGCCGGAAGCTTTAACTTCTTTCAGCGGGTGTTTATGTACCCGCTGAAAGAAGTTAACATTGGATGGATAAAAAACCATCCAATTGGTCGTTTTCTTTTAGTTATAACACATCTAGAATAGTTAGTGAAAGGAGGGAATAACATTGGAAGCATTTCTTCATGGAATGATTTTAGCATTTGGACTTATTTTACCTTTAGGCGTACAAAATGTCTTTGTCTTTTCTCAAGGTGCAACACAGCCACATCTAGTTCGTGCCTTACCTGCAGGCATAACAGCTGCAATTTGTGATACGCTTCTAATCCTACTTGCGGTATTTGGTTTATCTATAATCGTGTTGCAATTTGAGTGGTTACGGATCGCCTTAATGAGTGTCGGTATACTTTTCCTTCTTTATATGGGCTATTCAATTTGGCGTTCAAATCCGGCAACTGCCGATAATAACGAAGCACTACCTGTAAAAAAACAAATTTTATTCGCACTGTCTGTCTCTCTCTTAAATCCACATGCCATTCTAGACACAATAGGCGTTATTGGAACGAGTGCTTTAAAATATAGTGGCACAGAGCAAATATTGTTCACTGCTGCATGTGTTTTGATTTCTTGGTTGTGGTTTTTCGGCCTTATCATTGCTGGAGCATCCTTGAAAAGACTTGATAGCTCTGGAAAGCTTATGAATATTTTTAATAAATGCTCAGCGATTTTTATTTGGGCAACCGCTCTCTATCTTCTTAGTGGTTTAGTGTAATCTATTTACATAAAAAACGCTCAGAATACTGGTTTATTAAAAGACAAGAGTTAAAGTAATGCACTTAATATTCCAGGATCCTATATACAATGTGCAACATTATAATATGCTATTTTTAAGCTGACCTAATTTTGATATTAGTTCAGCTTTTAGTTGTGTTTGTTGAATAAATGATTTTCCTTATTAAAGTTCGTACCACTTAGTTAAGAAATCGAAGTAACAGTGTCTATTTTTAGAATATTCCATTTATAATCACTTGATTTTATAGGATAATGTATATCGGTATTGGTGTAATTTGTTAGATTACGAAAGTTTGGTGAAGTTAATTGTTTAATAATTTAGGTATGTCTTTATTATGGATGTTGCTTGCTTATTCAGTCGCAACATTAGTAGTATTTATACATATGTTAATCGCCAATAAATTTTATGGTGTTCAAAATGCGAAACAGGCAGGAACCACTTTTTTAAAATCACCAGTTTATGTTAAATCTAGGCCCTATCAGGTTCTTTACAATGTTTTAATATTTCCAATTTTTCTATGGCTATATAGTAAAGGGCTTGATACGGACAATGTAAAAGAATTTATGCTTAATACCGTTATCCAATGGACAACACTTTCAATAATAATTGACTATATGGTGTATCAATAGGGTCAAGACATTCTAAGATGTGCTTCTCTTGAATTTTTTCGTCAAACCAATCTCTACATTCAATGTAAAACATAAATTCCTCGAACTCGATTTGCAAATCCAATTTTTCATTTATATAGAACGGTGTAATCCTTATGTAATCCGTGGTTGAATCAGAACTAATAATCTCATCAAATATACCATTTAACCCTGAAATCGTCGGGAAATGCCTATACCTTCCGTTATAGTAGTGTTATTATAAATAATCTCGTTAATCTTTTCTTCTTGCTTTAGCATTTTCTTCGCATCCTTTATTACATATTCCGTAAATATTAACCCATTCCTTCTTGAAATAAACTGCCCTGTTAGCATAAAAAGCGACTGTTTATCTTAAACGATCGTACCCTTTGGTTGAATAAGGGATATTTTTTTAGATTATTTCCAAAATCTCTTTTGCGATTTCATCAAGTTCTTCTGCGAGTTCATTATGTGTAGGTGTTTCAGTTCAGTATTAATATAATCTTTTAAGTATAGGGTGATTCAAAATAACCTTTCAAATAATACTTTGTATAAGCTGTTCCTAAACCAGCATACGTATCTTTTACTCATTTTTCTTTCGCTTCTTTAGATTTGAACTCTCTGCCATCATTAGCAAGCGCTATTAAATATTCCTTTAATCGTTCCTTTTCTGTCTTTTCTTCAAAAGCGGAAACCTCCTATTTCGCATTTTTATCGTTTATCCCTCAAAATACGTAATATGATTATAAAATTTGCAAAAGAAAATATTGATTAGATTAATGCCACCTTCATTTTTACTACTATACATATTATAGATTATAGAAAGGAGGGATATTTTATGGAATACTGCGGAGAATTTCGCGAAGAGCGTCGCGAACGAAACCCATTCGCTTTAATCGTTGTACTGTTCATTCTTCTAATTATTGTCGGTGCTAGTTTCATGAATAGTTCGTATTAACAAAAACATCTGTTGATAGCTATGATGGTCAATAAATAATAATAGCTAGGCACCTCCCTTCTGATTTTTTGGTTTAGGGTCACTTTCCACCGAGTGGCCCTTTTTATAGTTTCTTTCCTCATATACATATTTAGTTCACACCTCACTTACTGCACATTTTTTTCAGATATTCACTCAATATAGTGATGTAATTTAATATTGCCCTTTGATATATCTGCTCCGTTAGCCATCCATGAAGCGCAAAAATCAGCTCTTCACCACAGTAAATGAAAGTTGATTAAGTTCTTTCATGGGAGTTGAATAACGGATAAAAAAATTTACAGATACTATACTTTTATTAAATATACTCAAACTATATCTTTAAACACAAATAAAAACTGAACTAATATCAAAATTAGTTCAGCTTAAAAATAGCATATTATTATGTTGCACATTGTTTATAGGATCCTGAAATATTAAGTGCATTACTTTAACTCTTGACTTTTAATGAAATACTGGTACCTGTGCTTTTTTTCTGGCGACTCCTGAGCAGTTTCGGGGCTTACCTGATCACTTTTTTGTCTACCCGAGCAGTTTCCGGGCTTACCTGATCACTTCTTCTGTCGACCCGATCAGTTCCCGGGCTTACCTGATCACTTCTTCTGTCGACCCGATCAGTTCCCGGGTATACCTGAGCATTAAAGATTTTACAGCTTAAAATAAACAGAAATTTTTTCATCAAACACTTCTGTCTCTATATATCGTTCACCATGATCGTCACTCATATAATGAATATCATTTAACAACACATTTGCCTTTAGTAACGCTTCATGCTGCTGGATAATAGTTGTTGCCTTGGCACTTCCAGCAATCGAAATCGATACATACTGCTCAACAGGAAGTTGCCATTTTTTACGTGTATCTTGAATTGTGCGAATTAGTTCCCTAATTTGCCCTTCCTCAAGTAAGCTAGTTGTCAGCTGAACATTCAAAAGGACTCGACAAGAAGCTTCTTCGACTAAGATGTACTGGTCCTTTACAACGGATTCAGTTAACACGTGCGCTTTTAACAATGTTAGCTGTTCCCCATCAATCGTTAACGCAACTGAACCTGTTTGTTGTAATAAATTTTTCTCCTCATCATTTAAATTCACTACGTAATCTTTTACTCTGTTCACTTTTGCTCCAAATGCTGCACCTGCTGTTTTAAAATTAAGTTTATAATGAACCGTTTCATATGCAGAGAAATCATTTGTCCAAAGGCATTCTTTTATGTTTAATTCATCTTTCACAAGCTCGCTATATGGTTGATAATCTGTTAGTTCACTGTCAACAGAGACAATCATTTCACTTAAAGGTTGCTTAACTTTGATACCTTGACTATTACGGATGCTGCGACCTAGCTCTACAATTGTTAAAATATTTGCCATCTCTTTTTCAAGCTTTGTATTAACAAGCGTTTCATTGAATGTTGGGTAGTTTTGCAAATGAACGCTTTTTCCGCATAATTGTCGATATAAATCATCTGCGATAAATGGCGTGAAAGGTGCTAGTAATTGACAAATTGTCGTTAGTAGCTCATACAGTGTACTGTAGGCACCTCGTTTATCTTCTGACAATCCGTTAGCCCAAAATCTTGCTCGTGAGCGACGGATATACCAGTTACTTAGCTCCTCCACAAGCTTACCGATTTCACGTGTTGCTTGTGTAAATTGATAATCGTCCATAGATTTAGTCACAAGCTGAATTGTATGATGTAATCGAGACAATATCCAATGATCTAGTTTTGTGCGAGTGCCAGTCTTGTTAGCATCGTACTGGAAATCATCTATTTCTGCATATAGTTGATAAAATTTGAATGTATTATCTAGTGTATCGACTAGTTTTGATTTCGCGTCCATCACTATTTTTTTTGAAAAACGTTTAGGATTCCATGGTGAACTGTCGACTAAAAATGCCCATCGCAACGCATCCGCTCCGTACTGCTCTATCAGTTCAACTGGCTCTAATGCATTTCCTTTGCTTTTCGACATTTTCTGCCCATGCTCATCTAAAACATGCCCTAAGGAAAGGACATTTTTGTAAGGTGCCTTTCCTGTGAATAAAGTCGAAACTGCTAATAAACTATAGAAAAAGCCTCGTGTCTGGTCGATGCCTTCGATGACAATATCAGCTGGGAATTGATTGTTAAACGTATCAAGATTTTCAAAAGGATAATGTTGCTGAGCAAATGGCATTGAACCACTATCAAACCATACATCAATGACTTCAGGTGTACGATCCATATCGCCATTACATGTTGGACAAGTACACATAACCTCATCAATATAAGGCTTGTGAAGTTCGATGTCAGATAAAGTACCCTTTGCTAACTTTTTTAAGGCAACAATACTATTTGGTGCCTCTTCGTGACCACAATCCTTACAAACCCACACATTGAGCGGTGTACCCCAATAGCGATTACGGCTAATATTCCAGTCCACTAGGTTTTCTAAGAAATTACCAAATCTACCGTGTTTAATATGATCAGGATACCAAGTTACTTGTTCATTATTTTGTAAAAGCTTATCTTTCAATGCAGACATGTTGATAAACCAACTGTCAGTCGCATAATAAAGCAATGGTGAATCGCAGCGCCAGCAATGAGGATAGCTATGCTCATATTTTTCCTTATCAAACAATAGCTCATCTTTAGCGAGCATTTTAATAATGTCGACATCGCAATCTTTCACAAATTTACCGACAAGCTTTGGAACCTCTTCTGTATAACAGCCTTTCAAATCAACAACATTGACAAACGATAGCCCATTTTGCTGAACCGTTTTATAATCGTCCTCCCCATAGGCAGGCGCGATATGAACAATTCCAGTTCCACTATGCTCAGTGACGTAATCCGCTAGCACAACAACATGGCCCTTATCAACTGTGATATAAGAAAATGGAGGAATATATGATACACCTTCAAATTCATGCCCATTATGCTCACTTAATATTTCAACGGGTTCAGTAAAAACCTTTTCCACTAATGATTTTGCCAAGATATATACTTTATCGTGCTGCTTCACTCGAACATACACGAGCTTAGGATTCATTGCCAAGGCAACATTGGCAGGTAATGTCCATGGAGTCGTTGTCCAGCCAAGAAAATACTCATCTTTGTCCTTCAGCTTAAACATTGCCGTTACAGATAAATCTTTGACATCCTTATAGCCCTGCGCAACCTCATGGGAACTTAATGATGTTTGACAACTAGGGCAATAGGGCGAAACGCGGTGCCCCTTATACAAAAGCTGTTCCTTGTGCACATGGCTTAAAATATTCCAAACGGACTCAATGTAATCATTGCTTAGTGTTAAATAGGGGTCATCCATGTCAATCCAATAGCCTAGCTGCTCTGTAAAGGTGCGCCATTTCTTCTCATAAGTAAAGACACTTCCCTTACACTCTTGAATAAATTGTTCAACACCATATTTCTCAATTTCTTGCTTGCCAGAAATACCTAGCTTTTTTTCTACGCCCAACTCTACAGGCAAGCCATGTGTATCCCAGCCTGCTTTACGTTCAACTAAATAGCCTTGCATTGTTTTATAACGAGCCACGACATCTTTAATCGTTCTGCCAAATGCGTGACCTACGTGTGGTAATCCATTTGCTGTTGGCGGTCCTTCATAAAATACAAAAGGCTGCTGTCCAATACGATTTGTCACGGATGTTGCAAACGTGCCTTCTTTCTCCCACAATGCTCGAATCCGTGTTTCTCGTTCAACCGTTGTTTCCTTTTTTTGTTCTGCTTGCATATTAGTTCCTCCTATACAATTAATTTTGTATAAAAGGCATACAAAAACCCCGTCCCAAGTAAGGGACGGGGTTAACCGCGAATACCACCCTAATTCTATTGAAACATCGTTCAATAGCACTCAGCAACGTACAATCATACGTGTTCTTTTTAACGGTAGACACCCGAATTAGCTTACTATGTTCAGCCAATCTTCTCAGAGAGGATCTTCATGTAACACTTGCACACCGACTTCCACCAATATGTCGGCTCTCTGTAGAACAAAATGAAACACTACTCTTTCTCATCAACGAATTTGTATGCTTTTATTGTCACTCATCTTAACAAACTAATTTTCGTCTGTCAATAATTACAAAATACTAATATTTTGTTAATTCCCGTTCAGACTGGGCGCTTTCCTGTAAGCGGTGAGTCTACATTCTATTCAACGCTTATACATGGCATTCATTTTAATAAAATATTACCCCAACTTTTGGGGATGAACCAATTTCCCTATAATTCATCGAGACATGCTTCGATGCTTTTATGAAGAGCTGTGAACTTAGGCTTCCCATTTGTTTTAATATAAAAGCTTTTCACAAAGGATTTACAGTTAAAAAGTAAAATTCTGTGATGCTGTACATCAAGCTGTTCTTTTTTCACTTTTAAAGTAGCAGGTAATTCTTGCAGTAATTTAATGATCTCTTGCTCCTCTAAACCATGCTCAAGCATTGTGAAAATAGGTACTAAAATCCGTTCATCCTCATTCTGACTACTCCCACAGCTAAAGCAGTGGGGTTCTTATATACTTAAGAGAAGCGTTACAAAGTTCTCCACAGATGGTGTTGCCATGTCCTGTGTACAACATCTTTGATTTATCTTCTGTTCCATAAGACTTTCTTATTTACACAACCGATGTTGTGTT
>NZ_JBHZDH010000030.1:0-57328 GCF_042755925.1 Lysinibacillus sp. NPDC059133
AACATGAATATCCCAGGATTAAAAGATGTAGAGATTACGAAAGTAGAAGAAGTAGGCGATCGAATCGCATTGTATGTACAATTGCCTAAATGTACATACAATGTCCAGTTTGTAAAAAAGAAACATCGAAAGTTCACGATTATCGTATACAGAAGATCAATCATTTAAAATGGTTTGAACGTTTAACTATTCTTTTCTATAAGCGTCGTCGTTATGTTTGTAATTGTGGTAAGCGTTTCTCTGAAAAATCCCCCTTCGTAGATAAATATCAACGCTACTCAAAGGAATGGAATCAAGTAGTGAGTATACGTGCTATTAAAGCTAAAACATTTAAAGAAGCTGCAGAAGTACTAGGTACATCAACCACGACGGTCATTCGCCGTTTTAAAAAGGTAGCAAATAAACAATTAGTAGAGGGTGTACGTTTACCAAAAGCAATTGCGATTGATGAGTATAAAGGCGATACGGATGCAGGTACGTATCAGCTAATAATTGCGAATGCGGAGACGCACGAGCCGATTGATATTTTACCGAATCGTAAAAAAGAAACAATAAAAAATTACTTAAGTCAGTATGGAGCAGATGTTGAAATAGTGGTCATGGATATGAATCCAAGTTTTAAAGCAGCTGTTCGTCAAGCACTAGGTCGACCTGTTATTGTGGCAGATCGCTTTCATTTTAGCCGTTATATCTATTGGGCAATGGATGAAGTGCGCCGACAAGTACAAATACAATCGCACAAAGTGTAAACGCATGCGTCATGTGTTTTATAAACGTGCATCTAAATTATCACCGAAACAACAGTGGTACTTACAGCGCTATACAGAAATGTCTGAAACATTAAAAGTAGCTCATGAATTAAAGGAAGCCTATTGTGAATGGTTTGATTGGGCAAAGACAAAGAATGATGTCGTAGAAGTGAAGAAGCGATTACAAGCTTTTTACCGTAAAGTAGAAGAGACAAAATTACCAGCTTTCTTAAAAGCAATTCAAACATTTAAAAACTGGCAAGTAGAAATCTTAAATAGCTTTAGTTTTGGTTATTCCAACGGCTTCTTGGAAGGCATTAATAATAAAACAAAAGTGATGAAACGGAATGCATATGGCTTTCGACGCTTCGATCACTTTCGAGCAAAAATCTTATTAAATTTAAAGTATAAAGATATCGGGGTTCATCTGGGTTAACGCGCTAAAAGAATGCACCACCCCAACATTTGACTTAGAACCATAAAAAAAGGCTCTTTTCGAAAAGATTGTTGCTATTCAACTAACGGCGCAGGTTATTTGAAGAAAGGTATTACATTATGGGGAGTGGTGATTAGGTGGACCTGGTATTTATTCGTCACGGCCAAGGAGAACATACATTAGATATACCAAAAAGTTTACAGATAAAAGACCCTTCATTAACACCTAAAGGAGAGAAACAAGCAAAATTGTTAAGGAATCAATTTCCTTTAACTAATGATGACATTTTAATCATAAGCCCTATTAGAAGAACTCTGCAAACCGCATTTATTTGGAGTGAAAATATAGATTGTCGTAAGATTGTAAGTCCCTTGGTTTCTCCTCGGTTGTTTCCTATATTTCCAGATAAAAACACATTGCCTTGTGATAAAATAATTGATTTAGAAATAATCCAAAAAGATTTTTCAACTTTCGAAATTGAAACCAATGTTCCCCAAGATTTATGGTCTAATGGAATAAATGTTATGCCTGAAAATAAATTCATAAAAATTGCAGAAGATTTTATTATGAATTGCAAGTTGTTACAAAAAGAAAAGATCTATATAGTTTCCCACGATGGTACTATAACCGCTTATCGTCAATTAATTTCAGGTCAGAGTTTATCTAGGAAAGATTTCCCGTCAGAAACTGGATGGTTTCAAATTACTTGTTGAACTCCCATGAAAGAACTTAATCATCTTTCATTTTCTGTGGTGAAGTGTTGATTTTTGGCGCTTCATGGATGGCTAACGGGGTGCTTTACTTGAAGATCATTGAGTTGCATATGCAGCTCTTTTTTTATTGAACTAACGAGGCAGGTTTGTTTAAGTCAGGTAAGCTAAGGGTTAAATGTACGGATATCATAGACAGGCATCACTTCATTCAACATTTACATTTGATGATTAGAAATGGGAAGACAATACAGGAGAAAATCTGTCGGCAACAAATCGAAAACGACCTTTACAAAAAAACACTCCCGAAGGAGTGCTCACCGCTTTAGTTCAAAAAGGTAAAATCCATAGTCTGTGGAAACACCGGAATAACCCATTTGTCGGAGCATTGCGGTAATATTACCACGGTGATATGTACCGTGATTAACCACGTGCCTAACGAGATCTTTGTAATTAGCCCGCAACTCACCGAATTTAAGCGGATACTCAGATATTTCCTCTAAATCATCTTGGTGGTTCAAGATAAACTCTTCATATCGAGCCGCAATTTTAGCAAAATAAGCCTCAAAAGAGTTGAGCGTGGCATCTTTAACCTCTTCAAGTGAACTCGTCATCGCAGCATAGATGTCCTCAGGACTTTCATGGGACATTATGCTGAGCCAAGTATTATCCACAGAATAGATATGTGCTAATGCATCGCCAATGGTAGGAAATACACTATTTAGTGGTTTACGGTACAGATCATCAGGAAGTTTTCTTAAATGTTCAAAAACTCTTTTATTAGCCCAAACATGGTAACGAAATAGTTCAAGCGTATCTTTCATTATATACCTCCTGGATCCTGATGTTTTTTCCAATAGTATGGTGTTCCATACATCGAAACGAATCCTTTAACTATTATGCACGATAAAATGGATCTTTCAACCATTATGCACGAACGTTCTTTCAGACGAATTCCATGACCATCCTTCTGTCGCTAACGGGTGCTTTAGTTTAAGAAGGATTTACGAAAAATCAAAATATAAAGATCAAGTTAATCTACAAAATGTGCAGGATTAACTTGGTCTTTATGTATTAACAGCACCAATCTATCCGCTTAACCGAGCGTACCCTCATAAGTGAACCCATAATTGCTATATACTACCCCATCGATAACCCCACATGCCGCTACGTTGCACTACGCTTTCGCACAAAAATATCCTGACGCTACCGCTACGTTGCACTACCTTTCGAGCAAAAAATATCTGCTGCCCCCAGAAAAGCACCCAGTCGAAACAGAAATCAACCCTACGTTAGGGTGAAGAGCATTTCATTAATAAATCATACATACTAAATGAAGAATCTCAAGGTATAATGAAACTCATAAGAGGAAAAATTATTGGATACAAGATCGAAAGGAAGAAAGAATTGGGAAAAAAACAAATTTGGTATGAAGTAGAAGAAAACGAGTCAATTGAAGATTGTTTGGCAAGAATGCGTCGAGATGGTTATATGGCAGTGGGAAGAAAAGAAGAACCGATTTTTCACTTAGTCGATGGAGAACCAACGTATTTACGTCAAAAAATACAATTTAAAGCGATGAACTGGCAAGATTCCGAGTGAATTTGACTAAAATCCGAACGTTTGCAAATGACTAAAATAAATTGTTCGCATTTTTGCATTGACGATAGCGGAATGACTTGTTAAAATATGAGAAGGAAAAACAAATAAATCCCACATATATGCTAGAGGATTGGCTCTAGTGTCTCTACCCGGCACCGTAAATGCTGGACTATGCGGGAAAGCACTTTTGGCATGTTACGGGAAGGTTTGTGTGCAGAAATGTACATTTGCATATTCTTTTCATAATAAGTCCTCAAGTAAGCTGCTTTCACGTGTATGGTAGGGAGTAGTTTATTTGAGGATTTTCTTTGTTATAAAAAGTAAAGATTGCAATAGCTATATGAGAAATCATTTTTCTAACGTTAAGAAGGAGCGACAATCATGAATCCGAAAATCGGTGTCATTATGGGGAGTTCAAGTGACTGGGAAACAATGAAACATGCATGTGATATTTTAGATGAATTACAAGTATCGTACGAGAAAAAGGTTGTGTCTGCACATCGGACTCCTGATTTAATGTTTGAGTATGCAGAATCAGCACGTGAGCGAGGTATTCAAGTAATTATTGCTGGTGCAGGTGGAGCTGCGCATTTACCTGGAATGGTAGCAGCTAAAACAACGTTACCAGTAATCGGTGTACCTGTACAATCTCGTGCTCTTAACGGTCTTGATTCTCTATTATCAATCGTTCAAATGCCTGGTGGTGTACCTGTAGCAACAGTAGCGATTGGCAAAGCGGGAGCGACGAATGCAGGCTTGCTAGCAGCGCAAATTTTATCAACAACAGATGCAGAGCTTGCTAATAAACTAGATGCTAGACGTGAAGCCACGAAGCAACAAGTACTGGAAAGCACAGGTGACTTAGTGTGACAAAGATCATTTATCCAGGGCAGACGATAGGCATTATCGGAGGAGGGCAGCTTGGCCGTATGATGGCACTTGCTGCTAAAGAAGCAGGCTTTAAAATCGCCGTTCTTGAACCATCAATGGATTCACCAGGTGGACAGGTTGCGGATGTACGTATTGTAGCACCATATGATGATGAGGCAGCTTTAGAAGAACTTGCCGAGGTAAGTGACGTTATAACGTATGAGTTTGAAAACATCGATTATGATGGCTTAAAACGTTTAACACAAATGGCTTACGTTCCACAAGGAGCAGAGCTAGTACGCATTACACAAAACCGTGTGACTGAGAAAGAAGCGATTGTGAACGCAGGTTGTCCGGTAGCTCCTTATTTGGTTGTAAATACATATGAAGAATTACTAGCCAATATCGATAGGATTAGTTATCCTTGTATAGTCAAAACAGCAAGAGGTGGTTACGATGGCAAGGGGCAGCAGCTTTTAAAATCTGCGGAAGACCTATCGTTAGCAAAAGGGCTTTTCTCTCACTCACAATGTATTGTTGAGGGATTTGTACCTTTCGTTAAAGAGGTATCTGTCATTGTACAAAGAAACGGTGATGGTGAATCATATTGTCAGCCAGTTGGAGAAAATATTCATGTTCATCATATTTTACATGAAACGATTGTGCCAGCTCGTATAAAAGAAGAAACAGCACAGGCTGCAGAGCGCGAGGCCTTGAAAATTGCTGATTACTTAAATTTAGTGGGCACATTAGCTGTAGAAATGTTTGTATTAGAAGATGGTGGAATTGTTATTAATGAATTAGCACCAAGACCTCATAATTCAGGTCACTATTCAA
Source organism: Lysinibacillus sp. NPDC059133 (assembly GCF_042755925.1). Classification (NCBI taxonomy): domain Bacteria; kingdom Bacillati; phylum Bacillota; class Bacilli; order Caryophanales; family Bacillaceae; genus Lysinibacillus; species Lysinibacillus sp. NPDC059133. Next base: position 5,205 of record NZ_JBHZDH010000030.1, read on the forward strand.
TAGAAGCATGTAATGTTTCTCAGTTCCATCAGCATATACGCGCTGTTTGTGGTTGGCCATTACGTAAACCACAACTTTGGGCACCATCTATTATGATAAATGTTTTAGGGCAGCATGTCATGCCACTTAGTAACTCAATTGCTAAATATCCTGAATGGTCTATACATCTTTATGGGAAAGCTGAAGCTAAGGTGAACCGTAAGATGGGCCACGTAACGATTATGACAAAAAACTTAGAAGAAACACTACAACAAATCGAGAGTTCTGGCATTTGGTCAGAATAGAAGGAGAAACGCAATGATCGAACGTTACACAAGACCCGAAATGGGCGCAATTTGGACAGAACAAAATAAATATCAAGCTTGGCTAGAGGTTGAAATTTTAGCATGTGAGGCTTGGGCAGAATTAGGCGACATTCCAAAAGAAGATGTAGCTAAAATCCGTGAAAATGCTTCATTTGATGTGAATCGTATTTTAGAGATTGAGCAAGAAACACGTCATGATGTTGTAGCATTCACTCGTGCCGTATCTGAAACACTTGGCGAAGAGCGAAAATGGGTGCACTATGGTTTAACTTCAACGGACGTAGTTGATACAGCCCTTTCTTTTATAATTAAACAAGCGAATGATATTTTACGTAAAGACATCGTGAATTTCATTGACATTATAGCAGCGAAAGCGAAAGAGTATAAGCATACGGTCATGATGGGACGTACACATGGTGTTCATGCTGAGCCAACAACTTTCGGTTTAAAATTAGCTTTATGGTATGAAGAAATGAAGCGTAACTTAGAACGCTTTGAAGCAGCAGCAAAAGTAATTGAAACAGGAAAAATGTCTGGTGCAGTAGGAACATATGCCAATATCGATCCTCGAGTTGAGCAATATGTATGCGATAAATTAGGACTTACAGCATCACCTATCTCAACACAAACATTACAACGTGATCGCCATGCACAGTATTTTGGAGCGTTGGCATTAATCGCAACATCAATAGAGAAATTTGCAACAGAGATTCGCGGCTTGCAAAAATCTGAAACACGTGAAGTTGAGGAAGGATTTGCAAAAGGACAAAAAGGCTCGTCAGCGATGCCTCATAAACGTAATCCAATCGGATCTGAAAACATGGTTGGTATGTCACGTTTAATGCGTGGCTATATGGTAACGGCTTATGAAAACGTAGCATTATGGCATGAGCGTGATATTTCACATTCATCTGCAGAACGTGTTATTTTACCGGATGCAACGATTACACTTAACTATATGTTAAATCGCTTCGGTAACATTGTGAAAAACTTAACAGTATTCCCTGAAAACATGAAACGTAATATGGGTCGCACTTTTGGTCTAATTTACTCTCAACGTATCTTATTAGCACTTATCGATAAAGGGTTAGTGCGTGAGGAAGCGTATGATACGGTACAACCTTTAGCGATGCAGGCGTGGGACGAGCAAGTTCAGTTCCGTACGTTAGTCGATGCAAGTGAAAAAATTACATCGTATTTAACGAAGGAAGAGTTAGATGATTGCTTTGACTACAACTACCATTTACAGCATGTAGATATGATTTTTAAGCGTCTTGGACTTAACTAAGTAGAGTCACTAGCGGATGTTACAGAATTGAATCGTTACGTACGATTCAATTCTGAACAATACGCGTGTATTTCATAATATCAGGGGGAGTAACGAAATGACTACAGGTCAACTTTTGTATGAAGGTAAAGCAAAAAAATTGTATACAACAGAGGAGCCCAATGTGTTACTCGTTGAATACAAGGATAGTGCAACAGCATTTAATGGTGAGAAAAAAGAAGAAATTGAAGGTAAAGGCGTATTAAACAATCGCATTACCTCTCTAATTTTCGAAAAATTACAAGCAAACGGAATTGCGTCACATTTCGTAAAACAATTATCTGATACGCAGCAGCTTGTAAAAAAGGTAGATATTATTCCAATAGAGGTCGTAGTTCGTAATATAGCAGCAGGTAGCTTAGCGAAACGTCTCGGGTTGGAGGAAGGTACACCATTAAAACGCTCAATCGTTGAGTTTTATTATAAAGACGATGAACTAGGCGATCCGCTCATTTCAACGGAGCATATTGACGTACTTGATCTTGCAACACCTGAGGAAGTGACAGCCATTTATAATGGTGCACTTGCAGTTAACGAAGTTTTGCATCCTATATTTGCAGATGTCAACGTTACACTAATTGACTTTAAATTAGAGTTCGGACGTGATAATGATGGAAATGTACTGCTGGCAGATGAAATATCACCAGATACATGCAGACTTTGGGATGCAACTACAAAGCAAAAGTTAGACAAAGATGTCTTTCGTAGAGACCTTGGTAATTTAACTGAAGTTTATACTATTATACTTTCTAGACTCGGAGGCAAATAACAATGAAAAAAGTTAAAATTTACGTAACATTACGCGAGAGCATTCTTGATCCACAAGGTTCAGCTGTACAAGGTTCTTTAGTGAAAATGGGTTACGCTGAAGTAGAAGATTTACGTATCGGTAAATATCTTGAACTAGCAATTAAAGATACAGAACGTGATATTGATACTCTAGTAAAAGAAATGTGTGAAAAGGTTTTAACTAACGTTGTAATCGAAGACTACCGTTACGAAGTCGAGGAGGCTAACTAATCATGAAATTCGCAGTACTCGTTTTCCCTGGGTCAAACTGTGATATCGATATGTATCATGCGATTAAAGACGAGCTAGGTGAAGAAGTAGAATATGTATGGCATACAGCAACAGATTTAAGTGGCTTTGATGGTATTTTAGTACCGGGAGGCTTCTCATACGGGGATTACCTTCGCTGTGGTGCGATGGCAAATCAATCTAATATTATGGCAGAGGTCAAGAAGGCAGCAGATGCTGGTAAGCCAGTATTAGGAGTATGTAATGGATTCCAAATCCTAACTGAAGCAGGTTTATTACCAGGTGCATTACTTCGAAACAAAAATTTGAAATTCATGTGCCGCACAATCCAGCTTAAAGTTGAAAACAATAATACATTATTCACAAACCAATATGAGCAAGGTCAAATGATCAATATTCCAATCGCACATGGTGAAGGTAACTACTACTGTGATGAGGAAACTTTACAACAATTAAAAGATAACAATCAAATCGTGTTTACATACTCAGGCGAAAATCCAAACGGTTCTTTAGAAGATATCGCAGGGATTATAAACGAGCGCGGCAATGTACTAGGTATGATGCCTCACCCAGAGCGAGCTGTTGATGCACTGGTGGGCGGAGCAGACGGTCTAGCAGTATTTAAATCAATCGTGAAGCAGTGGAGGGAAAATCATGTCAACAACTAAGTTTGAGCCAACAGCACAGCAAATTAAAGAGCAAAAGCTATACGCTGGTATGGGGATGTCAGACGAAGAATTTGCAATGGTAGAAGGTATTATAGGGCGTCTACCAAACTGGACAGAGACAGGTCTTTTCTCAGTAATGTGGTCTGAGCACTGCTCATACAAAAATTCAAAACCCGTGTTACGTAAATTCCCTACGGAGGGTCCCCAAGTTTTACAAGGTCCAGGTGAAGGTGCTGGCATCGTAGACATTGGTGACGAACAAGCAGTTGTATTTAAAATGGAATCGCATAACCATCCATCAGCAATTGAGCCTTATCAAGGTGCTGCCACAGGTGTTGGTGGTATTATCCGTGACGTTTTCTCAATGGGTGCACGTCCAATTGCGATGCTGAACTCACTACGCTTTGGTGAATTAAAATCAGCGCGTGGAAAATATTTATTTGAAGAAGTAGTTGCTGGTATTGCAGGTTACGGTAACTGTATCGGGATTCCAACAGTAGGTGGCGAGATTCAATTCGATCCATGCTATGAAGGTAATCCATTAGTTAATGCAATGTGTGTAGGTTTAATTGACCACAAAGATATTCAACGTGGAATTGCAGCTGGTGTAGGGAATACAGTCATGTATGTTGGCGCTAAAACAGGTCGTGACGGTATCCATGGTGCAACATTTGCCTCTGAGGAGTTAACAGAAGAGTCTGAGAACCAACGTCCGGCAGTACAAGTAGGAGATCCATTTATGGAGAAACTTTTACTTGAAGCATGTTTAGAAGTTGTAAAATCGGACGCTCTAGTAGGTATTCAAGATATGGGGGCTGCTGGTCTTACTTCTTCATCAGCAGAAATGGCTTCTAAAGCTGGTTCTGGTGTAGAAATGAACTTAGATTTAGTACCTCAACGTGAAACAGGCATGACAGCATATGAAATGATGCTATCTGAATCTCAGGAGCGTATGCTACTTGTTGTGAAAAAAAGTCGCGAAGATGAAATTAAAGCGATTTTCGATAAATATGATTTAGATGCTGTGGCAATTGGTCGAGTGACTGATGATAAAATGCTTCGCCTTTTACATAACGGTGAAGTTGTAGCGGAAGTACCTGCTGATGCACTTGCAGAAGATGCACCAGTTTATCATAAACCATCTGCGGAGCCTGCTTACTATGCTGAGTTCCAAGCGATGGAAAACACAGAACCGATGGTAACAGATTACAAAGAAACATTAAATGCACTTTTAAAAGCACCAACAGTTGCTTCAAAAGAGTGGGTTTACGATCAATATGATTATCAAGTTCGTACATCAACAGTCGTTGCTCCAGGTTCTGATGCAGCCGTTATCCGCGTTCGTGGTACGAACAAAGGATTAGCGATGACTACAGACTGTAACTCTCGTTATATTTTCTTAGATCCAGAAGTAGGCGGTGCCATTGCTGTAGCAGAGGCGGCTCGTAATATCGTAGCATCTGGTGGTACACCATTAGCGATTACTGACTGCTTAAACTTCGGTAATCCTGAGAAACCAGAAATCTTCTGGCAAATTGAAAAATCAGCTGATGGTATTTCAGCCGCTTGTACAGCACTGAATTCACCAGTAATCGGCGGGAACGTGTCTCTTTATAACGAGCGTTCTGGTGAAGCGGTTTACCCAACACCAACAATCGGTATGGTTGGACTAATTGACGATTTAGCACATGTGACAACTCAAGAAGTAAAAGCTGCTGGTGATGTAGTATTTGTGATCGGCGATACAAAAACTGAATTCGGTGGTTCGGAGCTTCAAAAATTATTAAATAATGGGGTTATTTCAGGGAAAGCACCAGCGATTGACCTACAGATTGAAGCTGCACGTCAACAAGCATTGCTTCAAGCAATTAAAGCAGGAATCGTACAATCTGCACATGATGTAGCAGAAGGTGGTCTTGCAGTGGCTCTTGCTGAAACAACATTTGGCGTTAATGGCTTAGGTCTTGATGTGACATTAACAGGCTCTGCTACAACAGCATTATTCAGTGAAACACAATCTCGTTTCGTTGTAACAGTGAAAGAAGAAAATGCAGCTGCATTTGTAGAAATTGTAAAAGACGCAAAGAAAATCGGTGTCGTAACAAACGATGCGCTTGTTAAAATCAACGGTGACAACGGTGTGCTTGTAGAAGGTACAGTGGAGGAATTCCGTTCTAATTGGAAAGGAGCAATCCCATGCTTGCTGAACTCAGAGGCTTAAACGAAGAATGTGGGGTGTTTGGTATTTGGGGTAACCCAAATCCAGCACACCTTAGTTATTACGGGCTTCATGCTCTTCAACACCGTGGCCAAGAAGGCGCTGGAATTGTCGTTTCTGACGGTCAGCATCTTCGCGCGGTGAAAGGCGAAGGACTAGTTAATGATGTTTTCAACGAAGAGAAATTAAAGGCAGTGGATGGAAAAGCAGCAATTGCCCATGTCCGTTATACGACTGCTGGAGGAGGCGGTATTGAAAATGTACAGCCGTTATTATTCCACTCGTCAACTGGTAGCCTTTCAATTGCTCATAACGGTAATTTAGTCAATGCAACACACTTAAAACAGTACTTAGAGCGTCAAGGTAGTATTTTCCACTCTAGCTCCGATACTGAAGTTCTTGGGCATCTTATTAAGAAAAGCTCGCTTTCACCATTCCGTGCAAAGGTGAAAAATGCCCTCTCATTATTAAAGGGTGCTTACTCGTTCTTAATTATGACTAAAGATGAAATGCTTGTCGCACGTGATCCACATGGTTTACGTCCATTATCTCTTGGAAAGCTAGGAGATGGTTGGGTAGTAGCCTCTGAAACTTGTGCATTTGATTTAATAGGTGCAGAATTTGTTCGCTCTGTTGAACCTGGTGAGTTATTAATTATTAACGATGAAGGTGTAAAATCTGATCGTTTTGTAGAAATGGATAAACGCGCAATGTGTGCGATGGAGTACGTGTATTTAGCACGTCCTGATTCTGATATTGATGGAATTAACGTCCACATGGCACGTAAACGTATGGGCAAACAGCTTGCTCGTGAATGTGCACATATTGAAGCTGATGTTGTTACAGGTGTCCCTGACTCAAGTATTTCAGCAGCAATCGGCTTTGCAGAGGAAAGCGGTATTCCATATGAATTAGGTCTTATTAAAAATCGTTATGTAGGTCGTACATTTATCCAACCGACACAGGAATTACGTGAACGCGGTGTGAAAATGAAGCTTTCTCCAGTTGTTCAAGTCGTGAAAGGTAAACGAGTAGTGATGGTGGACGATTCAATCGTTCGTGGTACAACTTCACGACGTATTGTAAAAATGTTAAAAGATGCAGGGGCAGCAGAAGTACATGTTGTCATTTCTTCGCCACCGATGACGGAACCTTGTTATTATGGCATCGATACTTCAACTCATGAAGAATTGATTGCATCTAGCCACAATGTAGATGCAATCCGTGAAACTATAGGAGCCGATTCACTCACATTCCTTTCCGTTGAAGGCATGGTAGAGACGATTGCAAGACCATATGAAGATGAAAACCGTGGATTATGCCTTGCATGCTTTACAGGTAAATATCCAACAGAAATTTTCCCAGATACAATCTTACCGCATGAAAAAGAACTATTACGTTAAGAAAAACATCTAAATACGTCTAGCAATGATGACAAATCAAGATTCAGATGTGCCAAGGCGATTTGGATGATAAGGAGGAACTCTGCGTGTCAAAAGCATATGAACAAGCAGGTGTAAATATTGAAGCAGGCTACGAAGCCGTAAAACGAATGAAATCTCACGTTGAACGTACAAACCGTCTAGGTGTGATGGGCACGTTCGGTGGTTTTGGTGGTATGTTTGACTTGTCAGAACTAAATCTTAAGGAACCTGTTCTTATTTCAGGTACTGATGGTGTTGGGACAAAATTAAAGTTAGCGTTTATGGTGGACAAGCACGACACGATTGGCGTGGACTGTGTAGCGATGTGCGTCAATGATATCGTAGCGCAAGGTGCCGAACCATTGTACTTTTTAGATTATGTAGCCCTTGGCAAGGCAGAGCCTGCAAAAATTGAGCAAATTGTAAAGGGCGTTGCAGATGGCTGTGTGCAATCTGGTGCGGCATTAATCGGTGGAGAAACTGCAGAGATGCCAGGTCTTTACGAAGAAGATGAGTATGATTTAGCTGGTTTTGCAGTAGGAGCCTGTGAAAAATCAGCCATCGTAACAGGTGAGAACATCGTAGAGGGTGACGTGCTTGTTGGTATTGCTTCAAGTGGGGTGCATTCAAACGGTTACTCATTAGTGCGAAAAATCGTCTTTGCAGATAATCAGTACGCAGTTGATTCGATTGTGGAAGGCTACGAGGATCTAGGTCCTATTGGGGAAGCCTTGTTAGTGCCAACAAAATTATATGCGAAACCTGTACTTGCAGCTTTAAAAGCAGCAGACGTTCATGGCTGTGCACATGTAACGGGCGGTGGCTTTTATGAAAACCTACCACGTATGATGCCAGAAGGTTTAGCAACTGAAATTGACTTAGGGTCTTGGCCAGTCTTACGTATTTTTGAGTTCTTAAAAGAAAAAGGACAGTTAGAGGACAAGGATTTATATAACGTCTTTAACATGGGAATTGGATTCGTTTTAGCTGTACCTGCAAATGAAGTAGATAAAGTCCTTGCTACAGTAGAAGCAAATGGTGAAAATGCATACAAAATCGGTCGCGTAGTGAAAGGCGAAGGTGTTGTATTCAATGGCTCACATGATGGGAGTTTAGTGTAATGGCTGCACCAACTAAAATTGCCGTTTTTGCTTCAGGTAGCGGCAGTAACTTTCAAGCTATTCAAGAGGCCATTGAACGTGGCGAACTACATGCAAAGATTGAACTTGTTGTGACAGACAAGCCTAGCGCATTTGTAGTGACACGTGCTGAAAACTATAGTATTCCAGTGCTAGCTTTAAGTCCAAAAGAGTTTTCATCAAAGGCAGATTACGAGACGGCTATTATCGAGGCTCTTCACGAACGTCATGTAGAATGGATTGTGCTTGCAGGTTATATGCGCTTAATTAGTGAAGTATTGCTAACTGCATACCCACAGCACATTGTGAATATTCATCCTTCACTATTACCGGCGTTCCCTGGTAAAGATGCTATTGGTCAAGCGATGGAACACGGTGTCAAGATAACAGGAGTAACAGTCCATTTTGTAGATGAAGGTATGGATACAGGGCCTATTATTGCACAAGCGGCAGTTCAAGTTGTTGATAATGACCGTGAGGCAACAGAAACGGCAGTTCATAAGGAAGAGCATGTACTGTATACAAAAGCTTTACAGCAATTGTTAAAGTAATGGATTGGGAGAGAGTTAGGTCTTCTAAAAAAAGAGTGCTCAATCAAAACCTAACTCTGTTCCATCAATAATAGCAAGACATATTCGTGGCAAACACGATAAAATTAGGAGGATTTCGTTGTGACAAAACGCGCATTAATCAGTGTTTCCAATAAAGATGGTATTTTAGAATTTGCAAAAGAACTAGTAGCATTAGGTTATGAAATTTTATCAACTGGTGGTACGAAAAAAATGTTACAAGACAATAATGTTGCCGTAACAGCAGTAGATGAAGTAACTAAATTCCCTGAAATTTTAGATGGCCGTGTAAAAACGTTAAATCCAATGATTCACGGTGGACTATTAGGAAAATTTGACGATGCTTCTCATCAAGCACAAATGAATGAGCATGGAATTGAGCCAATTGAGATTGTTTGTGTCAATCTTTACCCGTTTGTTGAAACAATTTCAAAGCCTAATGTAACATGGGATGACGCGATTGAAAATATCGATATCGGTGGTCCAACAATGTTACGTTCTGCAGCAAAAAACCATCAATATGTAACAGTAATTGTGGATAGCAATGACTATGCGAACGTATTAGAGGAACTGAAAGCTAATGGTGCAACGACTATTGAAACACGTCGTAAGTTAGCTGCAAAAGTTTTCCGTCACACAGCCGCTTATGATTCATATATATCAAACCACTTAACAGAAGAAGAGTTTCCGGAGAGCTTAACAATGACATATGAATTAAAGCAAAACTTACGCTATGGTGAAAATCCACATCAAAAAGCGGCATTCTATCAAAAACGTCTAGGCTCAGATTTTTCACTAGCTTATGCTACGCAATTGCATGGTAAAGAATTATCATACAACAATATTCAAGACGGGAATGCAGCATTGCAAATTGTTAAAGAGTTTGAAATGCCTGCAGCAGTAGCTGTAAAGCACATGAACCCTTGTGGTGTTGGAACGGGCGCAACATTAGAAGAAGCGTTTGATAAAGCATATGAAGCAGATTCAACGTCTATTTTTGGTGGCATTATTGCTTTAAATATGGAAGTTGATGCAGCAACTGCTGAAAAATTAAGCCATATATTTTTAGAAATTATTATTGCACCAGCTTTCTCCCAAGAAGCTCTTGATATTTTAACGAAGAAGAAAAATATTCGCTTATTAACAATTCCTTTCGAGCAAGCAAAACAAGACAAATTCAATGTTGTATCGGTTGAAGGTGGTCTTCTTGTACAAGAACCAGATCGCTATGGCTTTTCTAATGCAGATATTAAAGTTGTCACAGACCGTGAACCGACAGCACAAGAATGGGAAGCATTACAACTTGGCTGGGCAGTTGTGAAGCATGTTAAATCTAATGCTATCATCGTTACAGATTCTCAAATGACACTTGGTGTTGGTGCTGGTCAAATGAACCGTGTTGGAGCGGCTAAAATCGCATTTGAGCAAGCTGGCGAAAAAGCAAAAGGTGCAGCGCTAGCATCAGATGCATTCTTCCCAATGAGCGATACTGTAGAAGCAGCTGCAGCTGCTGGTATTACAGCCATTATTCAACCAGGTGGCTCTATAAAAGATCAGGATTCAATCGATAAAGCGAATGAATACGGCATTGCAATGGTATTCACTGGCGTACGTCATTTCAAGCACTAAAATATCCAAAAACTAGACCGAGATGGGCAACATCTCGGTCTTACGCACAAAGAGGAGGATTCCCTAAAATGAAAGTATTAGTCATTGGAAGCGGCGGTCGTGAGCATGCTATCGCCAAACAATTTAATATATCACCATCTGTTAATAAAGTATTTGTAGCACCTGGTAATGATGGTATGAGGGGCGATGCGGAAATCGTTGCTATTGATACTATGGATTTTGCAGGTCTTGCACAATTTGCAAAAGAAAATGCAGTAGATTTAACCTTTGTAGGACCTGAGCAACCACTTGCTGAGGGCATCGTTGATTTCTTTACTGCCCGTGGCTTACGAGCATTTGGCCCAACAAAGGCAGCAGCACAAATCGAAAGCAGTAAATCGTACGCGAAAGATATTATGAATAAATATAATATCCCAACAGCAGCCCATGAAACGTTTACTGAAGCTGCAAAGGCTATAGCCTATATTAAAGAGCAAGGTGCACCAATCGTTATCAAAGCAGATGGGTTAGCAGCTGGTAAAGGTGTAGTTGTCGCAATGACAGAAGACGAAGCAATTGAAGCAGTAGAAGATATGATTGGGAACCAACGTTTTGGTGAATCCTCTTCTCGTGTTGTCATTGAAGAATTCCTAGACGGAGAAGAATTCTCCTTTATGTCATTTGTCCATAAAGGTCAGATTTACCCAATGGTGATTGCTCAAGACCATAAACGTGCTTATGATGGCGATAAAGGACCAAATACAGGTGGTATGGGAGCCTATTCACCAGTACCTCAAATCTCGCAAGAAGTAGTGGATGATGCATTTAAGACGGTTGTTGAACCGACCGTGAAAGGTATGGAGGCAGATGGTGAATCGTTTACAGGGATTTTATATGCAGGTTTGATTTTAACGAAAAATGGTCCAAAAGTGATTGAGTTTAATGCACGCTTTGGAGATCCTGAAACGCAAGTAGTTTTACCACGTATGACATCTGATTTTGGTGCATTTATGACAGCATTGATGGATGAGAAGCCATTTGATTTGCAATGGTCTGAAGAAGCAATGCTAGGTGTAGTAATTGCCGCTGAAGGCTATCCAGGGGACGTTGAAAAAGGACATGCATTACCTAACCTAGAGGCTTTATCAGCTTCACACGCAGTATTCCATGCAGGTACAAAGATGGTTGATGGAAAGTTTGTTGGTAATGGTGGTCGAGTTTTATTAGTTGGAGCAAAAGCATCTACTTTAAAAGAAGCACAAGAAAAAGTATACGCAGGCATTGCAACTGAAAAATGGGACAATTTCTTCTACCGCAAAGATATCGGTTGGCGTACGTTTAAATAGTAGTTGAGTAACTAATTGCCGATAAAAGGATATTTTGTTTACATTTTGCTTAAGTTTATCGCCATAGCGTGGGGTTGATTTCCGTTCCGACTGGGCGCTTTGTAGCTGCCGCTTTGCTTTCGCTACAGAAAACATTTGCCGCTGACGCTTCGCTTTCGCGCAGAGCAGAGCTTCCTGGGGGCGTCCGATGAGCCGCTTCACTCGCGTTGCTCGCTCCAGGGTCTCGGGCCAACACGAGGTTGGTCACGAAGGCGTTATCACAGGACGTGATGCTTTTAGCCTTCGTTCCTCTATTGCTGATCCCCAAGGAGTCGCCCAGTCTCCACTCCAATCAACTTATATAAATAGCATATGTTCTAATAAATGTCGTCCAAAATTTTAAGTATAAATCTAATTGGAATAAGCTGGTTTGCATTGCGGGTTACTAAATGATTAATGAAATAAATCAAGCTTGTTGATTAGGTAAATATAGGTTTTTATTGAGTGATAAAAGGATTTTTTGTTGATATTTTGCTAATATATGCCCATTTTAACTGATTGTAGCGGAGGGCTACTCGACTCCCGCGGGAAAGCGAGACAGACGAGACCCTGCACGGAGTGCAGCGGAGGAAGCGGCTCGACGCTCGCCCGCAGGAAAGCGAGTAGCCCGTAGCGGAAATCAGAGCTTTCTAATTAATGAAGATGATTAATAACGCACCTGAATTAAATATTTTAATAGAACTGTGAAACTTCTTATTGTTTTCAAACGTATGATTTACAAAGGTGAAAGCCGTCTCAACAATACAGTTGAGACGGCTCCTTTGACTAAGAAGGATTTTGTGCATTATTTGTAGGATTTTTACTTCCTGAGGAATTTTGATTGGAAGTGCTGGAGTCAGACTGCTTTGACGCAGTTGCGTTTGATCCTGACATATTTCCAGTTATAACGGAGGAGAAATCCTTCATGAGTTTATCGATTTGTTCAGATGACATAGAATTTTGGCCACTGAGCATACTTTGCATAGAAGAGTTGTTGCCGGTGTTCATAGCACTCCCCATACTTGAGCTTAGTAAAGATTTAGTAGGACAATACTTAAAGATACCCTCAGCCATTTTCATGGCACCAAAAGCAATCATCAATCGACCTGCCGTACAGTTAGGATTTCTTGAGACCTTAGCGATACCAAATGCCGTTAAACTTGTACCCATGGCAAAGCGACAGAAGGCATTTTTTTCGCTTAAATTCGTTTCCTGCATCATCATATTTCCTCCTTTAGTCATTGTGGGAAAAATAAAGCGGGGGCACTTTGCTTTATGAAAGTGCTGTGTTACGATTGAAACAAGATGATTGCATAAAGCACTAAATTTATGAAAGAAAGCGTTTATGCAGTAGTAGTATGTGATTTCAAGTAGGATTTACACAATGAAATTTTACGTAATTCAGGAAGGGGCGAATAGAATGGATCCAGTATGGAAAATTACAGAATTACGCCAACAATTAGCTGTAATTGATGGTAAAAAAGCACCGGATATTGTATTAACAAATGCGCGTTATTTACATAGCATGCTCAAACAGTGGGTAGTAGGGAACATTTGGATTTCAGGAGATCGTATTGTCTATGCTGGTGATAGAATGCCTCCGTTATTAGAGGAGACAGAGGTGGTAGATTGTACGAATAAAACAATTGTACCAGGATATATTGAGCCACATGTTCATCCGTTCCAGTTATACCATCCACAATCTTTTGCTGATTTTTGTGGACAGCTAGGCACTACAACTTTTATTTCAGATAATTTAAGCTTCGTTTTATCTTTAGAAAATAAGAAAGCGTTTTCAATTCTGGATAATTTGAAAAATCTACCGTTTTCATTTTATTGGTGGACTCGTTTTGATTCGCAAACTGAAATGGAACAGGAGGAAGAGATTTTTTCTAATACGTCCATTTTAGAATGGCTAGAACGGGATGATGTTTTACTTGGAGGGGAATTAACGGGTTGGCCAAGGTTGTTACATGGAGATGACCAAATGCTTTATCGCATGCAAATGGCTAAGGGCTACGGAAAAAAAATAGAAGGGCACTTCCCTGGTGCATCAGAACGAACTTTAGCACGTATGAAGCTACTTGGTGCAGATGGTGATCATGAAGCTATGACAGTAGAAGAAGTGGAGCGACGTATTATGCAAGGATATGCTGTAACGCTGCGTCATTCTTCCATACGTCCTGACTTACCACATCTATTAAAAGGAATCGTCGAAAAAGGACTACCTATTTTTGATCATTTAATGATGACAACGGATGGGTCGACACCCTCTTTTCATGAAGATGGTGTGATGGATAAATGTATTCAAGTAGCCTTAGATGCAGGTGTAGCACCAATCGATGCTTATCAAATGGCTTCCTATAATGTGGCACGCTATTATAATATGTCCAGCTTACATGGCTTTATCGCAACTGGTCGATTTGCTTCCCTTAATATTTTACAAGATGAATGGCACCCGGTTCCTGAAAGTGTACTATCGAAGGGTGTTTGGTTAAAACGCGATGGAGAACAAGTGCAAAGGCTTGCTGCAATTGACTATTCAGCGTTACCTGCATTTGACTTAGATTTTTCATTAACGTCTCATGATTTTCAATTCTCGATGCCGTTTGGAATTGAGTTAGTAAATGATGTTATTACCAAACCATATAACTCATTAATTACTAGAGAAGGGCAGCTTGCCGATCATGATGAATGTTATTTAATGCTTATTAATAGAGATGGCAATTGGCATGTTAACACGATGATTAAAGGTTTTGCTACTAGTGTTCAAGGCTTTGCTTCATCATATTCGAATACAGGCGATATTTTGCTGATCGGAAAAAATAAAGAAGATATGATTACAGCTTTTGAAGAAATGAAGGCAATGCGTGGTGGTATTGTACTTGCTGAAAAGGGTGAAGTAATTGCAACTATCCCATTAACTATTGGTGGTCTTTTACATGATGGGGATGTTAAGGAACTATCAGAAAAAGAGAAGGTCTTAAAACAAGCATTAGCGGAACGTGGTTACCACTTAGGAGACGCAATTTATTCTTTATTATTCTTACAATCTACACATTTACCATATATTCGTATAACACCAAAAGGGATTTTTGATGTTATGAAGAATAAGTTATTATTACCAGCAGTGATGCGCTAGTTGAAGCTTCCTTATGGTATATCCACAACAATTACAAATTAGATGTAATTGATTAAAGGAGAGTAGTGCTTGTGTTCAAATCGAAGAAACTATTTATCGCAATGGCTTTTAGTACTTTGTTGATAGGAGGATGTTCTAAAGATTCGTCGGAAGTAAAGGAAGACGATATGAACAAGGTTGATGAAGAAACTGCTATTGAAGAGACTGCTAAAGAGGGAGATAAGGTTGCTCCGTTAACAGGTGAAGCTGTTAAGGAGGAAATTACGCAACGCCCAATTATGGTTACCATTAATAATCATCAGAAAGCACGTCCACAATCAGGAATAGAAGCGGCGGACATTATTTATGAAATGCTGGCTGAAGGCAATGTTACGCGTTTGCTAGCAATTTATCAAAGTGAACTGCCAGAAACTGTAGGGCCAGTTCGTAGTGCTCGATCTTATTTTATTGATCTTGCAAAAGGCTTTGATGCATTTTATGTAGCGCATGGCTATAGCCCTGAGGCAAAATCGATGCTTACTAATAATGTAGTCGACAATATAAATGGCATGGATTATGATGGGACACTTTTTAAACGTTCAAAAGATCGTGTTGCTCCACATAACTCATATATTACGTCTAAAAATATAGTAAATGGGGCGAAAAAAGTGGGCGCTTCAATGAGTTACCGTGAAAAAGTAAGTCAGGCTTTTTATGAACCCGATGAACGTGGTAAAATAGGCAGTGAAACAAGTCGAGTTGACATTTACTACGGAAATAGTGAGTATTTCCATAATTCGTATTTGTATGACCATCAAAGTAATCGTTATGGACGACAATCGGCTGGCGTTGACACAAAGGATATGTTAACAGGCGACACATTATCAATTGCAAATGTTCTATTTTTTGAAATGAAACATCGAACGATTGATAATGAGGGGCGCCAAGAAATTGATTTAACTTCTGGTGGAAATGCGTATGTATTTCAAAATGGCTATATGAGAGAAGTCAAATGGGCTAATATTGATGGAATACCAATGGCTGTAGAAGAGTCTGGGGAGCTTGTAAAGCTAGTACCAGGGAAGTCTTGGGTTCATTTTGTACCAACTTCACCAGGGTTACAAGCAATGGTGAAAACGCAGCCTTAAAGGGAGGAAGATTGCATGCAAATCGAAAAAATTCGAGGACATCAAACAGATCAATTATTTAAAGCAGTGTTAGAGCTGAAAGACATCGAGGAATGCTATAAGTTCTTTGATGATTTATGTACGATTAGTGAAATTCAATCGCTGGCACAACGCTTTGAGGTTGCGCATTTACTACGTTTAAAGAAAACCTACGAATCCATTAAAAAGGAAACAGGTGCAAGTACAGCAACTATTTCGCGTGTACGTCGTTGCTTTGATTATGGGAATGATACATATGATGAAATGTTAGGTCGTTTGTATCCAGATGAAAAGCCATTTCAAGCACCAAAAGAATAGTAGGTAAAGAGGCTGGGTAGAGGTTCTGCTCAGTCTTTTTCATTTTTTTGTAGACAGTCATAAGCTATACTTGTAAACGAATAGATAGAAAATGATAGGTGGTAAAATAGATGGATTATTTAGAATGGAGACATGTGTTCAAACTAGACCCAGCTAAAGATATTTCAGATGAAGCACTAGAAAGAATTTGTGAATCAGGTACAGATGTTATTATAGTTGGCGGAACAGACGATGTAACTTTAGATGGTGTATTAGATTTGCTTGTTCGAGTAAGACGCTTTGAAGTACCGATAGCGCTTGAAATTTCTAATGTTGATTCGGTAACACCAGGTTATGACTATTATTTCATTCCAACCGTGTTAAATAGTGATGATCCAAAGTGGATTAAAAATCTACATCATGAAGCCATTAAAGAATATGGAGATATTATGGTATGGGATGAATTAGTCGCTGAGGGTTATTGTATTTTAAACCCGACTTGTAAAGTAGCAGAAGTAACGAATGCAAAAACTGATTTATCCATTGATGATGTTGTTGCCTACGCACGTATGGCTGAAAATTTCTTTAGACTACCTGTATTTTATGTAGAGTATAGCGGTACTTATGGTGATATTGAGGTTGTAAGTGCTGTTAAAAATGAACTGAAAAATACGCGACTGTTTTACGGTGGTGGCATTACATCTGCTAAGCAAGCAGCAGAAATGGCAAAATATGCAGATACAGTAGTAGTTGGTAATATTATTTACGAAGATTTAAAAGCTGCACTTGCGACTGTTAAGGCTGTTAAAAATAATATATAATGTAAGAACAAACGTTTGTAAGGCGGTGCGGAATGGAGCAGTTAACGAAAAACTTATTAGCAGGTATGAACCCTGAGCAGGAAAATGCGGTCAAAACAACTGAAGGACCGCTTCTAATTATGGCGGGTGCTGGATCAGGGAAAACACGTGTATTGACACATCGTATTGCATATCTAGTCATCGAAAAAGAGGTATATCCGTCAAAGATTTTAGCGATCACATTTACAAATAAAGCTGCACGTGAAATGCGAGAGCGTGTAGATGGCGTTCTCGGTAACGGAACTGGCGATAGTATGTGGGTATCGACCTTCCACTCAATGTGTGTGCGAATTTTACGACGCAATATTGATCAGCTAGGGATATCACGTAACTTTTCAATTTTAGATTCGACTGATCAGCTGTCAGTTGTTAAAAATGTTATGAAGGATGAAAATATTGACACGAAGCGTTTTGAACCACGTGCGGTTTTAAATGCGATTAGTTCAGCAAAAAACGAATGTATAGCTGCGGACGATTATGCAGGTCAAATCAATGAAAATAATCCTTACGAAAAAACGATTGCTCGGATTTATAAAGGTTATGAAAAAAGACTACGACGCAATCAATCGCTCGATTTTGATGATCTAATTATGACAACTATTACATTATTCAAGCGTGTACCAGAAGTGCTTGAATATTATCAAAATAAATTCCAATATATCCATGTAGATGAATATCAAGATACGAATAAATCTCAATATTTACTCGTTCAGATGCTGGCCAAGAAATTTAAAAATATTTGTGTTGTAGGTGATTCAGACCAATCGATTTACCGTTGGCGTGGTGCGGACATTGGCAATATTCTTTCATTCGAAAAGGATTATCCAAGTGCTAAGGTCATTATGCTTGAGCAAAATTATCGTTCAACAAAACGCATCCTACAAGCAGCAAATGACGTCATTCAAAATAATACAACACGTTATCCAAAAGAACTGCGTACAGAAAATGCAGAGGGTGAAAAAATCGTATTGTATAAAGCGTATAACGAGCAAGAGGAAGCACAATTCGTTGTACAAACAATCCAGAAGCATATTCAAAAAGAAAATCGTTCATTTGATGACTTTGCGATACTCTATCGGACAAATGCTCAGTCTCGTGTGATGGAGGAAGTGCTTGTTAAGTCCAATATGGCTTATCAAATAGTTGGTGGTACTAAGTTCTATGATCGTAAAGAGATTAAGGATTTACTTGCCTACTTGCGCCTTATTGCCAATAATGATGATGATTTATCACTTGCACGTATTATCAATGAACCAAAGCGCAGTATAGGTGCAACCTCCTTTGAAAAAATGGCGCGCTATGCGATTGATCAAGAGCGCTCTATTTTTGATGCCATGAATGATCTTGTATTCATGGGACTTACAGGGAAGGCCGCTAATTCAGCTGAACATTTTTATGCGATGATTAAAGGTTTTACAGAGATGCAAGAATATTTATCGGTGACAGAAATTGTAGAGCAGGTCATTGATAAATCTGGTTATCGTGCAATGCTACAAAACGAAAAGACGATTGAAGCAGAAAGCCGCTTAGAAAATATTGAAGAGTTTTTATCAGTAACAAAGGCTTTCGAGGAGCGTAGTGAGGATAAGAGCTTAGTTGCCTTTTTAACAGATTTAGCGCTAATTGCGGATATTGATGCACTTGATAAAGATGATGCATCGAAGGGTAACATTATTTTAATGACGATGCATGCCGCAAAGGGCTTAGAATTCCCGATCGTCTTTATCATTGGAATGGAGGAAAATATCTTCCCACATTCTCGTTCACTTGATGATATGGATGAAATGGAAGAAGAACGTCGTCTAGCATACGTAGGTATCACTCGTGCAGAGGAACGTTTATATTTAACGAGTGCACAAAGTCGTACGATTTTTGGTCGTTCTAGCTATAACAATGTCTCACGTTTCTTAGGTGAAATTTCAGAGGATATTACAGAATCGGTGTCCAAAGGTGGTACGAAGCCTGAAGTTCCGTTTGCCTCTAGTAATCGTTCAACAGGCGGCTATCAAAAACGTACACTTGGAGCAATTCAGAAAACACAGCCTGCAACAGCTCGTATACAAACAACTGGTGGAGACCAATTTGGCTGGAAGGCTGGAGACAAAGCGATCCATAAAAAATGGGGAACAGGTATGGTTGTGAGTGTAAAAGGTGAGGGTGATAGTACAGAGCTGGATATTGCCTTTCCACAACCTGTTGGTATTAAGCGATTACTAGCACAATTTGCACCTATTGAAAAAGGGTAACCGGGGGAACATAAATGAACGAAATTGAACAGCGCATTGTGGAATTAAATAAATTGTTACATGAATACGGTCATGCCTATTATGTGTTGGATAAACCTGTCGTAGCAGATAGTGTTTATGATCAATTATTACATGAACTTATTGCATTAGAGGAAGCGAATCCGTCACTCATTTACCCAGATTCACCGACACAGCGTGTTGGCGGAGCAGTGGTAGAAGGCTTTAAAAAGGTGACTCATGATTACCCTATGCTAAGTCTATCAAACGCTTTTAATGAAGAAGACTTACGTGAATTTGACCGTAAAGTACGTCAAGCAATCGGTGATAAATTCTCTTATGTTTGCGAGCTGAAAATTGATGGTCTTGCCATTTCTTTAAAATACGAAAATGGCGTTTTTATACAAGGAGCAACGCGAGGAGACGGTGTTGTAGGGGAAGATATTACAACCAATTTAAAAACGATTCGAGCAATACCACTTCGATTGAAGGAACCAATTACAATCGAAGTACGTGGTGAGGCGTATATGCCTAAAAAATCATTTGAAAAATTGAATTCCCTACGTGCTGAAAATGGAGAAGAATTATTTGCTAATCCGAGAAATGCAGCTGCAGGCTCTTTACGCCAGTTAGATCCTAAAATAGCAGCAAGTCGTCAGCTATCGACCTTTATTTATGCCATTGGGGGAGATGGAGAGGCATATGAGATTGACGGTCATGCAGAGATGCTTGATTATTTAGAGGGACTAGGTTTCCCATCAAACAAAGAGCGTCAACGCTGCTCAACGATTGAAGAGGTACTAGCCTTTATCGAAAAATGGACTGAAAACCGCCCGGATTTAGCCTATGAAATTGACGGCATTGTCATTAAGGTGGATCGCTATGCCCAGCAGGATGAGCTTGGTTATACAGCAAAGAGTCCACGTTGGGCAATTGCTTATAAATTCCCTGCTGAGGAAGTAGTCACAACATTACTTGATATTGATTTAACGGTTGGGCGTACAGGGGTTGTTACACCAACTGCTATTTTATCGCCTGTTCAAGTGGCAGGTACGACGGTTCAACGTGCATCATTACACAATGAGGATTTAATTCGAGATAAAGATATTCGACTAGGAGATACAGTCATTATCCGAAAAGCCGGAGACATTATCCCACAAGTTGTAGGTGTAATACTGGAGCAGCGCCCTGAAGACGCAGTTCCGTATGAAATGCCCGAAAATTGCCCTGTTTGTGAGAGCGAACTTATTCGTATTGAAGGAGAAGTGGCCTTACGTTGTGTAAATCCTGCATGTTTTGCACAAATCGCGGAGAGCATTAAATATTTTGTATCGCGTAATGCTATGAATATTGACGGTCTTGGTGATAAGGTCGTTGAGCAATTATTACGTGCTGATTTAATTCATGATGTCTCTGATTTGTATCACGTAACGGAGGAACAGCTTGTCGAGCTTGAGCGTATGGGAGAAAAATCAGCGGCGAATTTAGTCAATGCTATCCAAGCTTCCAAGGGAAATTCGATGGAGCGTTTACTAATTGGATTGGGTATACGACATGTTGGTGAAAAGGCAGCGAAAATTGTTTCAGAGGAGTTTGGAACAATGGAAGCGGTGATGGCAGCAACAGAGGAGCAACTCGTGGCGATTTACGAAATTGGTGATAAAATGGCTTCATCACTTGTTGAGTATTTTTCAAATGAGGATGCACGTGCAGTCATTGGGCGCCTAGCTGAAGTAGGTGTCAATATGACGTATAAAGGTAAAAAGATAGAGGTAGCTGTAGGAGATAATCCTTTTGCAGGTAAAACAATCGTATTAACTGGTAAACTTGAGCAATTGACACGTAACGAAGCAAAGGTGAAAATAGAAGAGTTAGGTGGAATTGTTACAGGTAGTGTCAGCAAAAAAACTGACCTTGTCATTGCAGGAGCAGATGCGGGTTCTAAACTAACAAAAGCCGAGCAGTTAGGTATTGAAGTTTGGAATGAAGACAACCTGATCGAACAATTTAATATTGTGAAATAATGGAAAATATCAGGCTCGTCACCAAAAGTTGTAGGTGACATTTGTTAAAATATACCTTATATAATTTGATTGGAGTGGAGGCTGGACGCCCCCAGGAAGCTCTGCGCGAAAGCGAAGCGTCAGCGGCAAGCGCCCAGCTGGAACGGAAATCAACCCTACGTTATGGTGATAATCTAAATATTAATAGTAAAGTAAGATGAATTGTCCGTCCTTTCCACAGGCAGGTATGAACAAATTCGTCAAGCAAAATCTGAACATCAGTAAAGGAGTACTAACATAATGAAGTCATTTCGACTCATTCCAGCAATTATCGCTGCTGCAATGCTAGTCGGCTGTGTGCCTTCTGATAAGAAGGAGACAGAGCTAACACAGGAGACGCAACAGGAAAAAGCGGAAACAACAATTATTCCAAGCTTACAGATTGATGAATCATATTATAGAACGCTAATACCTTATAAACAAAGTGCTAGCAGAGGGTTAGTAGTTTCAAATATGTTTACAAAATATGATATGAAGGAAGTTGAAACAGGTTTAATGCGTCTGTCTCAAAATGAGTTTGACACAGAAAACTACTTCTTCCAAGAGGGGCAATATTTAGCGGAAAGCACAGTGACAGACTGGCTTGCCCGTAGTTCACAAGCGAAGGAAGGTTTAAATCCTCCAACGACGGACTCAATGCCAGCAGAAGAACGTGCAACAAAGGCCCCAATCTATTTATCACATATTGTTGAGCAAAATTATTTAACAAAAACTAGTGATAACAAAGTAAAATTAGGCGGTATTTCGATAGGGCTTTCCTTAAACTCTATTTATTACTATCAAAAAGAAAAATATGGGGAGTACTATGAGGAACCAATTTCGGAGGCAAAACTAGTTGAGCAAGGAAAGAAAATGGCCTCTGAAATTGTGTCCCGCCTAAGAACTCGTGATGAATTGAAAGATATACCGATTGTAGTAGGCTTGTTTAAACAAAAAGCTCGCAATGACATTGTTCCAGGAACGTATTTTAACTATGGGGTAGCAAAAGTTGGACAAAACGACGTAGCTGATTGGAAAGGTATTGACGAGGAATACGTACTATTCCCAACGAGTGAATCACAAGATGTATACCGAGATGTTAGCAATAACTTTAAGAACTTTAAACAAGATGTAGATAAATATTTTTCAAACTATACTAGTGTGATAGGAACAGGCTTCTATCAAAACAAAAAAATTCAAAAGCTATCGATTGAAGTACCAATCCAATTCTTTGGCAAGCTTGAAATTACAGGCTTTACTCAATATTTAACAGGTGTTCTTATCAATCAATTTGATAACATCAATGTTGAAGTAAGTATCACCTCAGTTAACGGTCCAGAGGCATTAATCGTAAAGAATGCCAACGAAAAAGAACCTTACGTCCATATCTATTAAAATATAGTCAGCCTTGTGCTGACTATATTTTTTGTGGGAAGAAAAATGAGATTGGATAATATTTGTTGGAAGAAATCGGAGTGATGGATAGACTCTTTTAAGCGACGGATAGAAAAGTGAAAGTGACGGAAAGATACGTCAGAGCGACGGATAAAGTTCTCGAAACGACGGATAGAAAAAAGGGAGACGGAAGGCCTCGCCGAAGTGACGGATAGAAGAGCAAAAGCGACGGAAAGATTCCCCGGAGCGACGGATAAAGTCATCAAAACGACCTCGACCCGATAAATAGAAGAGAGCACAGCACACAATCCATGCCCTACTTCTGAAAAGCGAAGTCTATAAGAAAGACTCTAAAAACAGTCCCTAAAGACGACACTTCGTCATAGTAGTGAAAGGTTTCTTTATTTTTGGTGAAAGTTGTGATTTTTAATATGAAAAATGTTATGATTATTTGCATGGTTAACTTTATTCAACCCTATTGTTATCGACAAAAGCAATGAATTGAATGAGTATTCGGAGGTGTGAAAAATGGCAAAATTAACAAAAGAAGAAGTTAAGCACGTGGCAAATTTAGCACGTCTTGCAATTACGGAAGAGGAAGCAGAGAAATTTGCTGAACAGCTTGGTAAAATTACAGACTTCGCAGAGCAACTAAACGAGTTAGACACAACGAATGTTGAACCAACAACTCACGTTTTACCACTAGTAAACGTAATGCGTGAAGATGTGGCAACAAAAGGTTTAGACCGTGAAGTAATGATGTTAAACGTAAAAGAACAAGAAGATGGTCAAGTAAAAGTACCAGCTATCATGTAATACTAAAACATAGGAGGATTCCTCATGACGTTATTTGAACGTTCAGCAAAGGAGTTACAAGCTGATATTAAAGCTGGTAACCTAACAATCGCTGATTTAACAAAAGAAGCATACGAACGTGTGGCGAAGCTTGACGGCGATGTACAAGCTTTCCTTGCTTCAAACGAAGAAAAAGCAACTGCACAAGCAGCTGAAATGGATAAAGTGCCATTTGAAGAGCGTGGACCACTTTTCGGTCTTCCTATCGGTGTTAAAGACAACATCGTTACAGAAGGCTTAGAAACAACTTGTGCTTCTAAAATTTTAGAAGGCTTTATGCCAATTTACGATGCAACAGTAGTTAAAAAGCTACGTGAAGCTGGTATGGTCACTATCGGTAAATTAAATATGGACGAGTTTGCAATGGGTTCTTCAAATGAAAACTCATACTATAAAACAACAAAAAATCCGTGGAATTTAAACCACGTACCAGGTGGATCTTCAGGTGCGTCTGCAGCAGCAGTAGCAGCAGGTGAAGTACCATTCTCACTTGGTTCTGATACAGGTGGTTCAATCCGTCAACCAGCGGCTTATTGCGGTGTTGTAGGGATGAAGCCTACATATGGTCGTGTATCTCGCTTTGGTCTAGTTGCATTTGCATCTTCTTTAGATCAAATTGGACCAATTTCACGTAATGTTGAAGATAACGCCCTTTTACTTGAAGCAATCGCAGGATTAGATGCAAACGATTCAACTTCTGCAGACGTAGAAGTACCAAACTACGCAGCAGCCCTTACAGGTGACGTAAAAGGCTTACGTATCGCTGTGCCAAAAGAATTCCTTGGTGAAGGTGTTGGCGAAGCAGCACGTCAATCAGTGCTTGATGCATTAGAAGTATTAAAAGGCTTAGGTGCTACAGTAGAAGAAGTATCGCTTCCTCACTCGAAATATGCACTTGCAGCATACTATATTCTATCTTCTTCTGAAGCGTCTTCTAACCTTTCTCGTTTTGATGGGATCCGTTATGGTTTCCGTGCAGAAAATGTTAATAATTTGATGGACCTTTATAAAGAAACACGTGCACAAGGCTTTGGCGATGAAGTAAAACGTCGTATCATGCTTGGTACTTACTCGCTAAGTGCAGGTACGTATGATGCTTACTACAAAAAAGCTCAACAAGCACGTACACTTATCAAAGCAGACTACGACAAAGTATTTGAAGACTTTGACGTAATTATTGGACCAACTTCTCCAACACCAGCATTCAAAATTGGTGAAAACGTCGATGATCCAATGACGATGTATGCAAATGATATTTTAACGATTCCTATGAACTTAGCTGGTGTGCCAGCCATCTCAATCCCATGTGGTATTGAAAATGGTCTACCACTAGGCCTACAAATTATCGGTAAATATTTCGATGAAGCAACAATTTACCGTGTAGCTCATGCTTTTGAACAAGCAACGGAGTTCCATAAACAAGTTCCTCAAATTTGGGAGGGAAAATAACATGAACTTTGAAACAGTCATTGGTTTAGAAGTACACGTTGAGTTAAAAACAAACTCAAAAATCTTCTCACCAGCACCAGCTCATTTCGGTGCTGAACCAAATACAAATACTACAGTTATCGACCTAGGTTATCCTGGTGTCCTCCCTGTACTTAATAAAAATGTTGTAGATTTCGCAATGCGTGCAGCACTTGCACTAAATATGGAAATCGAACAAGAAACAAAATTTGACCGTAAAAACTACTTCTATCCAGATAATCCGAAAGCATATCAAATTTCTCAATTTGATAAGCCAATCGGTAAAAACGGCTGGGTTGATATCGAAGTAGATGGTTATACAAAACGTATCGGTATTACACGTCTTCATATGGAAGAAGATGCTGGTAAACTGTCTCACAGTGGCGACCACTCTTTAGTTGACTTTAACCGTCAAGGTACACCACTTGTAGAAATCGTTTCTGAGCCAGATATTCGCACACCAAACGAAGCGTATGCGTATCTTGAAAAAGTAAAATCAATCATCCAATATGCAGATGTTTCAGACTGTAAAATGGAAGAGGGATCTTTACGTTGTGATGCCAACATCTCAATCCGCCCATACGGTCAAGAAGAATTCGGTACGAAAACAGAGCTTAAAAACCTGAACTCTTTCAACTATGTTCGCCGTGGTTTAGAGCACGAGGAATTACGCCAAGCTGATGTCCTTCTTTCAGGTGGGGTAATTGATCAAGAAACTCGTCGTTTCGATGAAAAAACAGGTAAAACAATTCTTATGCGTGTGAAAGAAGGAACAGACGATTATCGTTACTTCCCAGAGCCAGACTTAGTTCGTCTATCAATCGATGATGAATGGTTAGAACGAGTGAAATCAGAAATTCCAGAGCTACCAGATGCTCGTAAAAAACGCTATGTTGAAGAATTAGGCTTAACACCATATGATGCAGGAGTTCTTGTTATTTCAAAAGAAATCTCAGACTTCTTCGAGGCAATGGTAGCTAAAGATGCGGATGCAAAGCTTTCAGCAAACTGGCTTATGGGTGATGTTTCTGCCTATCTAAACGCAGAACAAAAAGACCTTAAAGATACTGCATTAACACCAGAAAACCTTGCAGAAATGGTGAAATTAATCACTGACGGTACAATTTCTTCTAAAATCGGTAAAAAAGTATTTGCTGAATTAGTAGAAAAAGGCGGTTCTGCAGGAGAAATCGTTAAAGCAAAAGGTTTAGTTCAAATTTCTGATGAAGGTGCATTACTTGCTATCGTTACAGAAGTTCTAGACAACAATGCACAATCAATCGAAGACTTCAAAAACGGTAAGGATCGCGCTATCGGCTTCTTAGTTGGTCAAATTATGAAAGCTACTAAAGGTCAAGCGAACCCACCAATGGTCAATAAATTATTACAACAAGAAATTGCAAAACGTTAATTGCAATTGCAATAGAGGGCCAAGAGAGCAAATTTGTTTTCTTGGCTTTTTATTTTAAAAAATTAATACATACTAAGAATCTTTAGGGCATTTAATCGGGGATAATTTATGTTAAAACATATGTTATGTGGATAAGTTGATTGGAGTGGAGACTGGGCGACTCCGTGGGGATCAGCGATATAAAGGAACGAAGGCTAAAAGCATCACGTCCTGTGATAACGCCTTCGTGACCAACTTCGTGTTGGCCCAAGCGGCTCATCGGACGCCCCCAGGAAGCTTTGCTCTGTGCGAAAGCGAAGCGGCAGCTACAAAGCGCCCAATCGGAACGGAAAATCAACTTAATATGACTAAAAAATACCAAATTAGCACTTTATAGTTGTCTAAAAGGAGTATTCATAGCAAAATATAGAATAGAACATGATAAAACTTTTGGGAGGTCTATCAATGAAAACTGAACAACAATATTTCAATGATGCGATTTCAATTCAACAATATATGGATAAAATGACGACGTTAAAAGAGGACAGCTTCCGTATTTATGATGGCTTCGAAGTGCCATTAAACGATGGCTTTATCGAACTACTGAAGAACAAGCAATCAAAAATTTTAACAATTACTGAGGACTGGTGCGGGGACGCAATGTTAAACAATCCAATCATTCGCCGAGTTGCAGAGGCAGCAGGATTAGACATGCGCGCAGTACTACGCGATGCTGATACAGATTTGATTGATCGTTATTTAACAAATGGTGGCCGTGCAATTCCGGTTTATATTTTATTAGATGAAGCTGGACAGGTTGTTGGAAAATGGGGACCACGTGCACCAGAATTACAGGAACTAGTAGTAAGTAAACGAGCTACTTTACCTGATAAAGAAGATCCAGCATTTGAAAATGCACAAAAAGCGCTATATGCAGAAATTCGTGAAGAGAATATAACGAATAAATCATATTGGACATTTGTTTACGAGGATTTTAAAAAGCAAGTAACTGCTGCATTGCAATAATTGTAAATCACAAGCGCATGTCAGGAGAATGAGGACATGCCTTGCTTTAGAAGTTCAATGCAACATTTAAAAGTAGAATTTCGTTGAAAGAAATAGAATCTTATGAAGCGAGAAGGTATGTTATGAAACGAGCAAGAATCATTTATAATCCTACATCTGGGCGTGAAGTGTTTAAAAAGCATCTACCAGAAGTATTGGCAAAATTAGAGGTAGCAGGCTATGAGACATCATGTCACGCAACAACTTGTGAAGGCGATGCAACCATTGCTGCAAAAAATGCAGTAGAACGTGGCTTTGATATAATCATTGCAGTTGGTGGAGATGGCACATTAAATGAAGTTGTTTCAGGTGTCAGTCTATTTGAGAACCGACCGAAAGTGGGTCTAATTCCGATGGGCACAACAAATGACTTTGCTCGTGCTGTGCAGATTCCTCGAAATATTGAAGCTGCAGTTGACATTATTATTAAAGGTGAATCGTTGCCGGTTGATGTTGGTTTATTAAATGGGGAACGCTATTTCATCAATATTGCCGCTGGTGGGCGTATTACAGAGTTAACGTATGAAGTGCCAAGTAAAATGAAAACAATGCTAGGACAGCTTGCTTATTACTTAAAAGCAGTAGAAATGATTCCATCAATCAAAGCTTCCCACATGCGTATCGAATATGATGGTGAAGTGTTTGATGGAGATGCCATGATGTTTTTATGTGGCTTAACAAATTCAGTAGGTGGCTTTGAAAAGCTTGCACCTGACGCAAGTATTAATGATGGCTACTTTACGCTATTAGTATTGAAAAAAGTAAGCCTGCCTGAATTTATTCAGCTTGCTGCGATGGCTTTAAGGGGCGAGCATTTGAATGATGATCGTGTAATTTATAAAAAGGCAAGTGTCGTCAAAGTATCTACTGAAGATGAAATTCATTTAAACTTGGATGGTGAATATGGTGGGGACGCGCCTGCAACATTTGAAAACTTAAAGCGCCATATTGAAATTTTTGCTCCACTAGCAGATATTCGTGAAGAAGACCGTATATAACGAACATTAAAACAAGGCTCTCTTCAATTTAGGAGAGAGCCTTGTTAGAGCTTGCTCAATTGAATTTCTGGGATATTAATGGTTTAAACACCATATATATGAATATTACATTCCTTTAATTGGTATTGTGAATGAATTAAGAAAAATGTTTGGCAAATGTGCGTATATTACTTGAACAAAATTTGAAACCTTTATAATAGGCCGAAATTCCGGTCCATTATAAAGGTTTTTTTCGTTGCAATAGTGGAAAATGGGGGTAGAGATAAGGGAAAGGAAGTGTTGCCTTTGTATAAGTCACAGGAAAGAAAGCTCATTTGGCTAAGCTTTGGTGTTGGAATTATCATGCTACTTTCCATACTTGGAAGAATATTTGGAGGTTAGGGGGGCAATGAAATGGTGAATGAATCAGCAGTCTTTTGGAGTAGAGCATTAACGGAGCTAACCTTATCGTTCCATATTATTTATGCAACGATTGGTGTGGGTGTCCCATTAATGATTATGATTGCGCAATGGACTGGGTATAAAAAGAACGATGAGCACTATATTTTAATGGCAAGACGTTGGGCACGAGGTTTTGTCATTACAGTTGCAGTCGGAGTTGTAACAGGGACAGCAATTGGCTTACAGTTGTCTTTACTATGGCCGAATTTTATGCAGCTTGCCGGCCAAACAATTGCATTACCACTTTTTATGGAAACGTTTGCATTTTTCTTTGAAGCCATCTTCCTAGGCATCTACTTATATACTTGGGATCGCTTCGATAGTCAGAAAAAGCATATGCTACTATTAATTCCGGTTGCTGTCGGTGCATCAATGTCAGCTGTGTTTATAACAATTGTCAATGCGTTTATGAATGCGCCACAAGGATTTGACATTGTGGACGGCCAGCTTGTGAATATTCAACCTTTTTTAGCCATGTTTAATCCAGCGATGCCGACAAAGGTAGCGCATGTTCTCGTTACAGCCTACATGACGTCCGCATTTGTGTTAGCATCTATTGCAGGATACCGTCTACTTAGAGGTTCTAAGCATGTATACCATAAAAAATCCTTATACCTACTTATGAAGATTGGTCTCATTTTCTCCATTGCATCAGCGATTATTGGAGACTTTTCAGGTAAATATTTAGCAGAATATCAGCCAGAAAAACTAGCTGCAGCTGAGTGGCATTTTGAAACGGGAGATAAAGCTTCTCTTATCCTATTTGGTGTATTAAATGATGAAGAAGTAAAATATGCTATTAAAGTACCTTATGCTTTGAGTGTTTTAGCACATAATAATCCAAATGCAGAGGTAATTGGCTTAGATCAATTTGCTAAAGAAGATCGACCACCGCTGTATATTCATTACCTCTTTGATCTCATGGTGATGATTGGCATGTTCATGGCATTCGTTTCACTGCTTTACGTAACCGGGAAAGCACGTGATTGGCAGTTTATTCATAGACGTTGGTTTAGATGGATTGTTGTTGCAGGTGGACCACTTTCCATTATTGCAATTGAAGCAGGATGGTGGCTTGCCGAAGTGGGACGACAGCCTTGGATCTTATATGGATTAATGCGAACACCAGAAGGGGCCACAACGAGTGACCATGTGGATTTAATGATGCTATTGTTTACCGGCGTATATGCCGTATTAGCAGTAGGCAGTATGGTGGTTTTAATTCGTATGTTCAAAAAGAATCCAATTGAGCGAGAAATAGAAGATCGCCATGCTGATAAAGGCGGTGACATCTTATGACATTAGAGATTTTAGGTATTTCAGTGTTATGGATTTTCCTATTTGGTTATGTCATTGTAGCTTCAATCGATTTTGGTGCAGGCTTTTTTAATGCCTACAGTCTACTCATCGGAAAAAATCACATTTTAACGAATATTATTAAGCGTTATTTATCACCTGTTTGGGAAGTAACCAATGTCTTTTTAGTATTCTTCTTTGTGGGGATTGTTGGATTTTTCCCACAAACAGCTTTCTATTATGGAACGATTTTACTTGTCCCAGTAAGTATTTCACTAGTGCTCCTTGCAATACGAGGCTCCTACTATGCGTTTGAATCATATGGTGCACGTGGGCATATCGGTTACACGTTGACGTATGGTGTAGCAGGCTTACTCATTCCAGCCTCACTCTCTGTTGTATTCGCGATTGCTGCTGGTGGCTATGTTGATATTGTTGATGGGCAACCTGTCCTAAACTATTGGACATTGTATACGAGCCCATTTGCTTGGAGTATTGTCGTGTTGAGCATTGCAGCTGTACTTTATATTTCAGCCGTGTTTTTAACTTGGTATGCTCATAAAGCAAAGGATCGAGAAGCCACAAATTTAATGAGAAGATACGCACTTGCTTGGGCGATACCATTAATGGTGAGTGCGCTCGGCATTATGTACGAAATGAAATTTATCAACCCTGAAAGTTACAATAACATGGTTAATTTATGGTGGATGTTTGCCATTTCAGCCGTGTTATTTATTGTTACTGTAATATTGATATGGATGAGGAAAAATTATGGTCTTGCGGTTAGTTTATTGATTGCCCAATTTGCAGTGGCATTCTTCGCATACGGAATCGCTCAATATCCATATTTACTGTATCCGTATTTAACAATTTACGATAGCTTTACAAGTACACAAATGGCGATTGCACTCGTCATTG
This sequence comes from Lysinibacillus sp. NPDC059133, assembly GCF_042755925.1. NCBI lineage: Bacteria > Bacillati > Bacillota > Bacilli > Caryophanales > Bacillaceae > Lysinibacillus > Lysinibacillus sp. NPDC059133. The sequence goes on from NZ_JBHZDH010000030.1 coordinate 36,419, forward strand.
CGTTTATTTTAGGACTGTGTCTACTGATTCCATCACTGTTCTTGTTGTTGAAATTATTCCTCTTCAACAAAAAATATGTGACAGGAAAAGAAGACAATCACGCATAGGAGGGATACAACTATGGCAAGTTTTTTGATTTTTTATGCACCATTTATAGTCGTCATCCTAGGTGTAGTCGCAGCTTTCTGGTGGGCACCTAGAGATTACCATACAGTAAGGAAAGAGGAGAAGAGTCGCGAATAGCGGCTCTTTTTTCTAATCGTGTAAAGGCGATCCGTTTGAGGAGAGCTGATCATATTCTTGCCTTACCCGAGCAGTTTGGGGAGAGAGCGGATTACATTTTCGGCATACCCAATCAGTTGGTGGCCAGAGCTGATCTCACTTTCTCAATACATCTGAGCCGTTAATATGAAGCCTTGTTCTTTTTTCATCCGCCACAACATGCTACAATAAAGAGATTGAAATGGAGGATGTACGAATGTCAGCACCCGTGAAAAAAAATGACCGACTAACAGTTTATATAGAAGATTTAACACATGATGGCAATGGCGTCGCAAAGGTCGATGGCTATCCATTATTTATCCAAGGTGCACTTCCTAATGAAACGGCGGAAGTACATGTTGTAAAAACGTTAAAAAATTACGGCTTCGCGAAGGTTGCAGAAATTCTCAAGCCATCGCCAGATCGTGTAGATGCACCTTGTGAATATTTCAAGCAATGTGGCGGCTGCCAATTACAACACCTGTCTTATGAAGGACAGTTAAAATGGAAAGAAAACATGGTGCGTAATGTCATGCAGCGCATTGGTAAAATTGATGCGCCTGTCCTACCTGTGAAGGGTATGGAAGAGCCTTGGCATTACCGTAATAAAGCACAAATACCTTTCTCCTCAAATGAAGCAGGACAAGCAATTGCTGGATTCTACAAAACGAAGTCTCATAGCATTGTGGATATGGAGCGTTGCTTAATTCAGACTGGGGAAGCGGACGCTATTCTTGCAAGTTTGAAAAAGGAACTAGCGGCAATCGGTGTCCGACCATACAACGAGCTATCGCATGAGGGAATGCTGCGCCACGTAGTTATTCGTAAGGCACGAGCAACTGGTGAAGTTATGGTTGTTCTCGTAACTAAAAAGAAGAAATTCCCGCAAAAAGAAGCCGCTGTTGCGACAATCCAGAAGCTTGTCCCGAATGTCACATCCATTATGCAAAACGTTAACAGCGACAAAACGAACGTTATTTTCGGTGATGAAACCGTGAATCTATGGGGCGAGGACGTTATTATTGATACAATTGGCGATGTTCGCTTTGAAATTTCAGCCCGTTCATTTTATCAAGTAAACCCTGAGCAAACGGAAGTCCTATACAAACAAGCATTAGACTACGCTGACTTACAAGGTGATGAACGAGTTATTGATGCTTACTGTGGTATAGGCACAATTTCATTATTCCTTGCACAACAAGCAAAGGCTGTTATGGGTGTTGAAATTGTACCGCAAGCGATTGAAGATGCAAAACGCAATGCAGAATTAAATGGTTTCACTAATACGTATTTTGAGGCAGGTCCAGCAGAGGAAGTTATTCCACGTTGGTATAAGGAAGGCAAAGAAGCGGATGTTTTAGTAGTTGACCCACCACGCAAAGGCTGCGATGAGGCGCTTCTAAAGACGATTTTAGAGCAACGTCCAAAGCGTGTTGTTTATGTGTCTTGTAATCCAGCTACACTAGCACGTGACCTTCGAATTTTGGAGGATGGGGGCTATCAAACACAGGAGATTCAACCTGTAGATATGTTCCCGCATTCGACGCATGTGGAGGTTGTTACGGAACTAACTCTAAAGGAGCGATCATAATGGACGCAGCAAAAAAATGGCTCTCTATCCCGAAAGATATCAGAGAAATGCTCGTAAAAAACGTATTTTGTGGCAATTGTGGTGTAACAGCAATTGTGAAGTACACGATACAAGAGGGAGAATATGCCCCTGTATTGAAGGGGAAATGCAAGACTTGTGGTAGGGATGTTGCTCGGGTGATTGATTAGTAAATGATAGAACTCTGAAAGGATGGAGTGAATATTCCATCCTTTTTGTGTAAGCATGGAAGGGTTTTTAGTTGAATCATATGCTTGAATAGAAGAGGTTACTTTTGATATAGATGAAAATTAAAAATTATACACCTCATAATTGGTATCAGAACATTATAATAGGCAGTTCAAGAACGTGGGTTTGATTCAAAGGGGTTATAATTCGATTACTTTATGATAAATTAACCGTTATCTCGGATTGCTTTTTTATGTTTTTGGAATAAAGTGTCCACTATTTGGGGTTCAGTTCAAAAATCTATACCATTTGCTTTTTGTTTATAAACATACCATTCAGGACCGATTTTCGTTAAAATAAACATTGTCGATTTTCACAAATTATAAATGTATTTGTGTTTGATAATCAGTTCGAGCATGATATAAGTGTAAAAGAAGCGGAACATTTGGCTTTATATTGTTTGACCAAGAGTTTGAAGATGTATCGATAGTGAGAGGATTTGAGTTTGACATGATAGATAATTTTTGGCGTGACTTACCACGACCATTTTTTGTACTTGCACCAATGGAAGATGTGACAGATGTTGTTTTTCGTCACGTAGTAAGTGAAGCTGGTCGACCGGACGTATTTTTCACAGAGTTTACAAACTCGGATAGCTATTGTCATCCAGAGGGCATGAAAAGTGTGCGTGGCCGTTTGATTTTTACAGAAGATGAACAGCCGATGGTGGCACATATTTGGGGGGATAATCCTGAATATTTCCGTCAAATGAGTATTGGTCTGGCAGAGCTAGGATTTAAAGGCATCGATATTAATATGGGCTGCCCTGTCCCGAATGTGGCATCGAGAGGGAAAGGTAGCGGCCTTATTCTACGTCCAGACGTTGCAGCTGAGCTTATTCAAGCAGCAAAAGCGGGCGGACTGCCTGTTAGCGTGAAAACACGACTTGGCTATAATGATGTAAATGAGTGGGTAGAGTGGCTAACGCATATTTTACAACAGGATATTGCGAACCTTTCTATTCATTTACGTACAAGAAAGGAAATGAGCCAAGTAGATGCGCATTGGGAGCTAATTCCGGAAATTAAAAAATTACGTGACCGTATCGCACCAAATACGTTACTAACAATCAATGGAGACATTCCTGACCGCCAAACGGGGCTACAGCTTGCTGAACAATATGGCATTGATGGTGTTATGATCGGGCGAGGTATTTTTAAAAATCCTTTTGCTTTTGAAAAAGAGCCAAAAGAGCATAGCAGTAAAGAATACCTTGATCTTTTAAGACTGCAGCTTGATCTTCAAGATCAATATGCGGAAGCACTACCACGTTCCATCACAGGGCTTCATCGCTTTTTCAAAATTTATGTCAAAGGATTCCGTGGAGCGGGTGAATTAAGAAATCAATTGATGAACACGAAATCAACAGATGAAGTGCGTGCATTACTTGATAACTTTGGAAAAGAATGGGACGGGGACAATTAAATCAGAATGTATTGGCGGAAATAGCAAAGAGGGGCAAAGAACTCCTCTTTTTTGTTGCCTAATTCAGTTTTGTAAAGTACCTTATCTCTTCTTTATCCGTATAAAAGCTAACAGATGCGTATAGAGATAAGGCTGATTTATTTGTAGTTAATACCATGAGATTAGCTTTTTGTAGCTGATGAGACTTTGTTATAACTAACAAAAAACTACTAACGAACATAAATGGTTTCCCATCATAGGGGCTATCTATTTGTAAAGCATCAAGTACTAGATGATGTTTCAATTGACATATCGAGAATTATCGATATAATTTGGTTTATGGATCCAATTGAAGTGTTTAAGGCGTTATCCAACGAGTCGAGGTTACAAATTTTACAATGGTTCAAAGAGCCTGAAAAATATTTTGCGCCCCATGAAGGGATTGATATGAGAAAAATCGGGGTTTGTGTTTGTCAAGTCCAAGAGAGGCTGAATATGACACAGTCAACAGCTTCCCAGTATTTGTCCATCCTCCAACGAGCAGGTCTGATCAAAATGGAGCGGATAGGAAAATTTACGTATTACAAAAGAGATGAAGACAAAATACAAGAGATTGCAGATTTTTTCAAATGTGAACTATAATTTAGACTGAATACCTGAAACGTATTCAGTTTTTATTTCTAAATCACATCTACATATTGCGATATGTTTAATTGTGCTTTGTATTTTTCTCTAAAATCGGCTAGGGAGTTGAGATTTCATTTATGAACTATAATCTAGGCTGGATTCCTGTAACAGATTCAATTTTATCCTATAACACATCAATATATGTGTATTACGAAAGGAGTTAGTGAAAATGAAGATTGGAATTATTGGTGCGGGTCGCATGGCTCAGGCCGTAGGAAGGTTGGCCGCAAAGGCTGGTCATCAAGTCATGATGAGCAATTCAAGAGGACCAGAGAGCATCCTTGATCTGGGCGAGGCGATTGGTTGCAGCGTCGGTAGCATCGATGAAGCCGCAGCGTTCGGCGAAGTGGTCTTCGCTGCCATCCCTCTTCAGGCTTATCACGCCATCCCGGTGGAGCCTCTCTTTGGTAAGGTTGTGCTCAACCCGCAAAATTATTTCCCACACTTTGGGCGCATTTCGGAGCTGGAGAGAGGAATAATGACGACAGCCGAGCTATTAGCACAACACTTACCACAGTCGCGTATAGTCAAAGTGCTGAACTCGATCTTAGTGGAGGAGGTGGTGCCCGATGCACGACCTGCCGGTGCTCCGGATCGCCGCGCCCTTCCAATCGCGGGTGACGACAAAGACGCTAAGGAGATAGTAATTAGGCTCTTGGATCAGATAGGTTATGACGTGGTCGATGCTGGGCCACTCGCAGAGGGCTGGCGTTTCGAGCGACGGAAGCCTGTCTATTGTGTACCGTTAAACAAAAGTATGCTGGAACAAATGCTGTCTACTACTACTCGTGCTACGTTAATGCCCGAAGGACATTGGCATTATCATCGCGGAATTCGTGGCTAGTTAAGCGACGCGTTTCACTTGCTGTTGAACGCCTCAAGCTCAAATGCATGCATGGTCGCACGTATCTGTGTGCAGATCAATCTACCCGTAAAGGTCACTTGCAAGCGGTCCATGGCTACGGGAAAGAACCTTATACGTCAGCGACTGAATGCTCAAACAGCAATTTCAGTTTTATTTTTTAGTTATCAAATCGATATATTGGGATATGTAATTTTATCGAAATTTTTATAACATCAAATTTTTTTAATGCGAAATTGAAGAAGAGGAGCAAATCTTTATGACAGGTACATGGAAAATTTACTTATTGGCACTCGTCAGTTTTTTAGTCGGCACATCCGAGTATGTTATTTCGGGTATCTTAGATCAAATCTCGGATACATTGGGCATCTCCGTTACTTCGGCCGGGCAACTTGTTACGATTTTTTCTTTAGTATATGCAATCTGCACACCTGTGCTGATGGCGTTGACGGCAAAAGTTGAAAGGCAAAAATTGTTGGTTTCAGCAATGGGTATCTTCGTTTTAGCCAATGGTTTATCTTTTGTCCTGCCTGGATATGAGCTTTTTGTTTTAGCTCGTGTAATCATGGCTCTAGGCGCGGGAATGGTTGTTGTAACCGCCCTAGATATTGCAGCCAAAATTGCTGCCCCAGGTAAACAAGCAAGCGCCATTGCCACCGTAGTTATGGGATTTACAGCTTCCTTAATTATTGGTGTTCCTCTTGGACGAATTTTAGCAGTCGAATTCGGATGGAAGTCTGTATTTGGTTTCCTGGCACTAGCAGGATTACTTGCGATGTTTATTCTCTACACGGCAATACCTAAAGTAAAAGGGGATGAACCCGTTCCCTTGTCCAAGCAGCTTGCCTTCTTGAAAAATAGAAAAGTAACGCTAGGGCTCGCTATTACCTTTTTTTGGCTGGGTGGATACTCGGTAGCCTATACTTATATTTTACCTTATCTACTTAATGTCGCTGGTTTAAATGAGGAGCTGTTGAGAGTAGCTTTATTGGCGTTCGGAATCGCTAGCTTAGTCGGATCGAAATTTGGCGGATTTAGCACGGATAAATGGGGCGTTTTTCCGACATTGACGGGAGGGTTGTTCCTGCATGTAGTAGCTCTTATCTTCCTGTCCATTGCAGTTTCCTTCACTGATTCGTGGTTACTTATTTTAGGCTTACTGATTTTATGGTCATTTGCAGCTTGGTCAACTGGTCCGACGCAGCAATTTAATCTAGTTCAGATTGAACCGAACTTTTCGGGCATTATGTTAAGTCTTAACCAATCAATGATGCAATTGTCAATGGCGGCTGGAGCCGGTATAGGAGGCATCATTGTCAATCAAGTGTCTGTATCATCGATTACTTGGTTCGGCATGATTGGCGTCATCCTTGCGATTATTATAGCGTTTATATTGAAGTCGAGGATGAGCGAAGAAAAGCAAGGGGCACAAGTTAAATCATTATGAAATAGCAAGAAATGAATGATTCTCAATAGTATTTTCCATGAAGAATATATTCGATAGATTATGAAATGGAGATAATTACTTCAAAGGAGAGCTTGAGCTTTTGTATTCTTACTATCAGAAGGTCTTATCAGTTAAACCTTTTAAAAGGGGAATTACTTTTGGAGGTAAAACATCTTGTATGTTATCATTTTACATACTAATGAAGCAGTAACTTGGCTTAAGTTGAAATAAAAAACAATTATCCGAGAGTCTTAAAGGATTCTCGGATTTTTTAAAGATTTCTAACTTTATAAAAGTGATTTCATTTTCAGCAAACGTTGAAGTCGCATCCCTCGATACAGTTTTTAAAAGAATATTGTTTGTTGGACGCTTACGAAGAATTAACAACACAATAAAGATTTATATCCTTTCAAATTGTATGACTCCCACCACAAAATTCAACGAAAGCAAAAATAGTAGGGAAAACAATGATAAAAGTTGTACTTTATCCCTCTCTCAGCATATCTAACTACTAAAATTCAAGTTTTCTCGATCCTCGGTATTATTTTTTGTCTATTCTAAATAATTGTTCTTATGGATATTGACTTTTTATTTATGATTTATTAGCATATTTACAAATGGAAACTGATTAATGGGTATATTGACACATATCTAACTAATAGTGGAATATTACAAAAAAATAATAACAAAATGAATCGTAATGAATCGGTACTATTTAACTTCTTTCAGCAAATGTCGGTAAGAGGAAGTAGAAATACCAAAACCAGGTTATTAAAAGAACAGACTAATTGAGAGGGGGTAAGTAATGCAATGCCACAAGAAAAAGAAGTACATATTGTCAGTACTTATGAGGATATTGAACTCATATGGCTTTATCCACTGATTCATTTAGATAAACAAAACGATAATGGTATTTTTAAAAAATAAGTTACTATTTAGCAAGCTAGAAATAATTATTAAAAATTTTAGAGTTAAGAATAGGTGGTCATTTTATGTCTAAAAAAATTATGTTTGCTACAGCTAAATTAAAAGGAGAAAAAGAACGCAATATTTATTGTAAAGATCTAGATAGGGAAGATTATGATTCTAAATACAAAAACCATTTAACATGTATTAATGGGTGTAAAGCTAAAATAAAATTCACACAAAGAAAAAATAATATTAAATTTTTCAGTACTTGGAATAAAGAGGGGAAACTTCATGATAAAGGTTGCCCATATTACGTAGAATATAAAGGAAGTAAGGGAAGGGAAAAATTAAATGCATATTATAAAAATATCGAATTAGATGATGAAACGATATTTAATCGGCTGAAGAATCAATATTATAAAATAAATAAAAGCTATGAAGGTAACGAGTTACCTTCACCTCAACAAGGAAGTAGAAAAGTTGAACAAAGAGGTGAAAATAATGTAGATACATTTATAGATTTAGATGAAGGAGAAAAAAATTACAATAGCTCTAACATAAGACATAAAGATGCCAATTTTGTAACTCAAGATGATTTAGGTTCACGTCTATCTGTATATGGAAAACTACATAGTGTCGAAAATGGTGTAAATAAAGATGGAACAAGGTATGCTTATTTAAATTTTAAAACAGAAAATACTTCTGTAAATATATTGTTTTCAGAAGCATTTTATTCAAATGAATATGCAAATGGGATAAATGAGTTTGAAAGGTTTATTGAGAATATTAAAGAACTTGTTAAAAATAAAGAAAAAGATGTAATAGCAATAGCTTATGGAGAAATAACAAAGAAGAAAAAAAGGAATACAGGGGTAAATGTATCTGTTACCAACCCTAAAAGAATATTGATAAATAATATGAGTTATAAAAAAATTTTAACATTATCTTAGCGGTTACAATAAATTATATTTAGTAAACTTCTTCAAAATATCGAAGTTCAGAATTATAAAGTATGTAGTACCATTCCTATGCCACAGGAAGTGTCGCGATTGTTGGCTTTTTCTCTAATGGCATTTTCGCATTAATTAGTAGCTTCTATTCCGGTGCAAATTCTAAGTACGGCTACCAATACGATTTTTAACTTCGGTAGAGCAATTGGAGGATTTTCGCCGATCTTTGTAGGTTATATTCTTCAAAGTTATGATATGAAGGTCGTTATGATTTACTTAGCAGCCTTATATTGCATTTCCTTTACCGTAATGTTGACTCTAAAAAAAGGGACAAGCGAGGCTTTACAACCAGTTAATATTAAATAAAAAACATAAAGAACGAATTCCAATTAAAAAAGGGATTCGTTCTTTTTGAAATTTATTATTATAATAAACCTTTTGAACGTTTTTCAGCCATTTCTACGAGGCGTTTTGTAATTTCTCCTCCGACTGAACCGTTTGCACGAGAAGAGGCTTCTGGCCCTAATTGTACATTAAATTCTTGTGCGATTTCATATTTCAATTGATCAACAGCTTCATGTACACCAGGAACTAGAAGCTTATTTGAACTACGATTAGCCATTTTTCTCACCTCCTTGTGATTAGAATGGTCGAGAGTTGGCTAATCATACATGTAAAAAAGTAAAATGCGCATTCTAAATACTATAGTAAAGTAACTTTTGGAAAGCTAGCTAAAATTGTGAATGTCTCTGCTATAATAAAGTAATGCTTCAATCTTGAAGATACGATTGTTAGAAGCGCTTTACAGTTAAAATGGAGGTTTTTTAAATGACGAACAATGATATTTTAATTCGTTTAAGATATGCATTAGATATCAAAAATAAAGATATGGTTGAAATTTTTAAGCTAGGAGGCATGGACTTTACGAAGGAAGAAGTATTGAACATGCTTATTAAAGTTAATGATGAGGAAGAAGCACCAGAAGAATACATCAAATGTAATAATAAAATGGTAGAGGCTTTTTTAAATGGATTTATTACATTTAAACGAGGTCCGCAAAAGTCTAAGTCTGGTCAGCCAGAAGGACCACCACCTGTTTCAGGAAAAGAAAGCCCTAATAATATGCTATTAAAGAAAGTGAAGATAGCGTTAGCCTTAACGAGTGAAGAGATGCTTGATATTTTATATGATGGTGGCGTTAACGTTTCGAAAGGTGAATTAGGTGCCATTTTAAGAAATCCAAGTCATCGTAACTATAAAGAATGTGGCGATCGCTTTGTGAGGAATTTTTTAAGAGGGCTAACATATAAATATAGAGAATAAAACGGCTCGATACTAAACATATTCTTGATTAAAAAGAGGCGTGAAGCCTGAAGCGCTGTATTAACGTTAGTCAAGTGGGGATTTTAGTAAATAGCCAATAAATTAATCATAAACAAAGTAGCTGCAATTTTGTAGCTGCTTTGTTTATGATGGTTTTTACGTAAATATCTATAATGAGGTTAAAATTTTCTGTAAAAAGCACATTTTTCTTAGTTGAATGTAGTTGACAATTTGTGACGGAATTGTGTACACTGAGATTGACATAAAGTTGTCACAAAGATGGAAAATAAATGTTCACGAACAGAGGGGTGCTTTTATGTTTAGTTTAAAAATTTTATTAGTTGCTATCGCATGTGTTACTATCCCACTTGTTGTTGCTGCAATTATGATAGACATTTTTTATGCAGAAAAGAAACAAGTTCGTTTTTCATTACGCCGTACATCGATGTGGTATGTGAGTATGTTTGCTGTATCATTTATACCGGCAGTTTTAGTCATGACACTAAACGGATAAGTATTTTTAATAGGAATAATCATTTAGGGGTAATTGATTATTTTAAATTATAGTAGCAGCTACAATATTACGTTGTAGCTGCTTTTAACTTTTTTCAGCAGAAGTCAGCCACGTCCTGTGACGCAATTATGTCGAGGCATAATTGATTTGCTCTGAAGAGAATTGTGGATGCACCGAGAAAATTATGTAATATTATTCATTTCATACTTATAGTAAAATAGTGAAAATGTGTGTATTTTTAACTAGTGACATTGACTACTTTTACCCATTGTGTTAATTTGAGGAGGAAAAAGATAGGCAAATTTGCCGAAAGGCAGAGACGCAAAGCTACGGGTCTAAGGTATTAAATACTATGATGGCTGAGCTGCGAAGGAGTACTAGTTAAGTACATCTATTGCTAGTTATATTCTTTGATGCCTATTTCATTTGAAATAGGTTATTTTTTTGTCAAAAACATAATAAAAGGGGGAAATAATAATCATGAAGTTGTTAAAAAATGTTTCATTAAAAAACAAGCTTTTACTAACGGTTTCTATAATTGTTTTACTTTTAATTGCTATTATTACTACGCAAAGTATTAGAGAATTAAACAATCGAATGTCTGTTGATTTAGAACAAGAGTTGAAAAGTGTTGGTTTATTGACAGCTATGAATCTTGATAGTGATGATATTAAAGATTTATTGTCTGAAAAGGGAGAAACGAATGCTGACTTTAAGAAAATTCAAAAGCAACTCGATAAGATTCAAGAAGAACAAGGAATTATGAGTTGGAGCTATATTTGGGATGTGAAGGATGCAGATGGCGTTACCCCAATAGGCTATACCTCTAATTTGAACGAAGTATATGAAGCGGGTGAAATCTTTACTGATTTAGCAGATGAACATGTAAAAACAGCTAAATTGGCCATTAAAAATAATAGCACTGAGGTAACTGATATTTTCCAAGATCCTTATGGTTCATGGCGAACTGTATTTAGCCCTATTAAAGATGACAATGGCAAGCTCATTGCATTATTAGGTATTGATTATTCTGCGGATTATATAAATACCATCATTAAAACAAGTGTCATAAAACAAATTGTTCTAGCTGTGATCGGAATTTTAATTTTATTAGTTTTACTTTACATAATTATTGATCGTCTATTAAAACCGCTTAAGAAAGTAGTAAATGCTGCAAATCAAGTAGCAAATGGGGAATTAGTAAATGTAGATTTAGAAATAACGAAGGACGAAATCGGAAATTTATCTGAATCGATTAATACGATGGTTTCGAATCTACAACATATCATTTTAAATATTAGAAGTACATCTGATAACGTTTCTTCTTCTGCTAATCAGCTAACTGTGAATGCAGCAGAGACATATAACAGCGCAACAAATATTGCTCAAGACATGGGACAAATCACGCAAAACGCTGAGGTCTCAATGGTTATGACTGAGGAAACAGCTGCTGCTATGGAGGAAACAGCGACAGGCATCCAGCAAATTGCTGATTCGGCTAATACAGCTGCTGAATCATCTATTTCCTCTTCTCAAGCTTCAGAACGTGGAAATCATGTTGTTCTCCAAGTCATTGCACAAATGGAGTTGATCAATGATTCTGTTGAACAAATAGGGACAACAATAAATGGTTTACATATCAATACGAAAAAAATTAGCGATATTGTAAGTCTTATTACAGCAATAGCAGATCAAACAAACCTACTAGCATTGAATGCGGCAATCGAAGCTGCTAGGGCAGGAGAGCATGGGAAAGGCTTCGCGGTTGTCGCTGACGAGGTTAGACGATTAGCGGAGCAATCATCACAATCTGCAACGGAAATATACAATTTAATTAGTACAATTCAAGCTGATTCAAACGCTTCTATTACTGTTATGGAAAAAGGAAAAGAAGATGTAAAGGCAGGTATGGCATTTACAAATGAAGTAGGGGAAATCTTTAAAGAAATTCTCACGTCATCAGAAGAAGTTGCAAGTCAGATTCGCGAAATTTCGGCTGCGTCTCAACAAATTTCCGCTTCTTCGGAGGAAGTCGCAGCTTCTGTCAATAATATTAAGCATTCTGCGGAGCAGTCATCTGAATTCTCGTCGAATGTGTCAAACGCAACGCAAGAGCAATTGACGACCATGCAAGAGGTGAAAGAGGCATCTTCTTCATTAGGAAAAACAGCAGAAGAATTGCAGGTACTTGTAACAAAATTCAAATTGGAGAATGATCAATAATGGAAATTAATTTTAAAGGGAAAAATGTACTAATTACAGGTTCCAGTAAAGGAATCGGCAAAGCCATTGCTTTAGGCTTTGCTGAGCTAGGAGCCAATGTATGTATCAATTATATTGGTGATGATCACGAGGCAGAAGAGGTTCGTACACAAGCGGAAAAGTTTGGTGTACAGGCTATGAAATTTAATGCAGATGTATCGGATTCTCAGCAAGTTCAAGCTATGTATCAATCTATGGACAAACAGTTAGGCGCTATTGATATTCTTGTCAATAACGCTGGATTTGCACAGGCTTCAAGCATAACGGATTTAACAGATGAGCAATGGGATAAAATGATTAAAGTTCATTTATACGGTTGCTTCTACAATTGCCGAGAAGCAGCAAAAAGAATGAAAGAACGAAACAAAGGAAAAATTATTAATATTTCTTCTGATATTGGTAGTTTAGGTTGTGAGGAATTTACGCATTATTCTGCTGCAAAGGGTGGTATCAATGCATTTACGAAGGCTTTGGCACGAGAGTTAGCGCCTACGATACTAGTCAACGCAGTAGCTCCTAGTGGAACTTTTACAGACATCCTAAAGGAATTTGGCGAAAATTATGTAGAGGAAGAGTCTGCTAAATACCCGTTAAAACGATTAGCTCAACCAGAAGAAATCGCAAAGACTGTGTTGTTTTTAGCTTCAGAAAATGCGAATTTCTATACGGGACAAATATTAACACCTAATGGTGGAGTCGTTATGAACGGATAATGTGGGAAACTAAGGAGCACTACTATGTTAAATATAATCATCTTTAGCTTATACTTAATTTTTATTTATTACATTGGATATAAAGGATATAAACGAGTAAATACTGCGGAGGATTTAATTGTTGCTGGTTGGAGTATGCCTTTATCTGTTGTAACAGGAAGTCTAGTGGCGGCCTTATTAGCGGCCCCATTCTTCTTTGCAGCAGTTGGCTCAGGTTACACAAGTGGCGGCTTTGAAGGTTCAGCAACAATGGGCGGTTTAGGGACTTGTATGATTCTTGGAGCACTCATTTGGACGAAGCCTTTACGTAGATTAAAAGGCTGGACATTAGCAGACTACTATGGATTAAGATATGGCAGTAAAAAGCTAGGTGCTTATACAGGTGTCGTAATGGCGATTGCCTTCGGTGTCTTTAATGCAGCGGCGTTAACAGTTGGAGGCACGTATATCATTCAGCAGCTGTTGCAAATTGATTTCGTTCCAGCGGCAATACTCTTTGTATCATTAACAGCCCTATATTCTGTTATTGGTGGCTTATGGGCTGTAGCCTATACGGAAATTGTTCAGGGGGCACTTGCAGTAGCGGGTATAGTAGGGATTACAATTTTTATCTTATTCTATTACCCTGATGTAACATTTAACCCGGAATGGTGGAATATTAGTGAACTCTTCAATAAGGCTGGAGCAGAATTTTGGACACTGTATCTTGTGTTAGCACTTGGTGATATTCCAGCGGTGGATTTAGGACAAAGGGTAGCAGCGGCAAAAAGTCCAAAAGTAGCACAGCGCAGTATGATTATAGCTGGGACAATTATTATCGCGATCAGCTGGATTCCTGGTATGTTAGGAGAAGCGTTCAAAACGATTTATCCTAATAGTACAAATCCAGAGACGTTAATGCTTGCCTTTGCTCAAGGATATTTCCCTCCATTATTAGCAGCCATCTTTTTAACAGCAATGGCAGCGATGGGAATGTCTACTGTAGCCGCGTGTTATGTTGCGACTTCAGGAATTATCACAAAAAACATTTATTTAGACTTTATTAATCGTAACCCAGATCCTAAAAAACTATTAAGATTTTCAAGACTTATTATTATTTTAAGCGCTTTGCTAGGCTTAGTTTTAGCGGTCAGCTTCCAGAAAGTAATTGATTTAGCATATTTGGCATGGGATATTGTCTTCGTGACGATTTTCTGGCCAATCGTTTTAGGACCGTTTTGGAAGCGAGTAAGTACACCTGCCGTGTGGACAAGTATATCTGTCGGGCTAGTCTATTACATTATTACATCTTTAACTTATGTACCGAGTCTTCATATCCAATCAGAAGGATTTTTAGGTTTATTAAATGAACTGTGGCAGGCACCAGTTTTCTCAGGAGTTGTGATCACAGGTATAACAATTGTTATCGTTAGTTTGCTTATTCCACCTTCGCAACATGTTCTTGAGATGCATAAGATTGAAAAAGATAAGACTTTAGATGATGTTGGTGGTAAAGAGGAATTAATGGATCATTCAAATTGATGATTATTTATAAATGAAAATTCGGGAACATGAGGGCATTGATTTTTAATGCCCTTGTGTTTTTTTTTTTTTTTTTTTTGCATAAAAAACACTTAAAAATGGCAATTTTAGCTTGTTTTAGCAAAAAAATAAAGTACTTTGGTAATAGAGACATTTTACCAGGATAATGTTGTAAAATTTATTATTACCAAAATATAAAAGTAAGTATTCGCATAGAAAATAAAGGAGTTCAACAATGAGAAGTAGCTTAAAAATTAAAATGTTAATGGTATTTTCTATTTTACTTGTAATATGATTCGTGATATTGCTTCACAAACGAATCTACTTGCATTAAATGCTGCGATCGAAGCGGCTAGAGCGGGTGACTCTGGAAAGGGCTTTGCCGTAGTTGCTGAAGAAGTAAGGAAGCTTGCGGAGCAATCAGAAAAATCGGCGAATAGCATATCAAACTTGATTTCTAAAATAAATGAGGATACAAGCTTAACGGTGCAAACGATGAATGTAGTCACTGAAAATGTAGAAGACGGTTTACAAGCTGTTGAAGATGCCGGAAAATCATTCGAAAGTATTCTTCAATCTATTCAGGGCGTAGTATCTCATACAAAACAAGTTTCTGTAACCTCAGAAGAAATGTCTGCATTTTCTGAGGAGATTACAGCAGGAGTTATGGAAACAACAATGCTTGCGAATAAGGCTGCAAAGGCAACAGAAAGTGTTGTAGAGCGTACGATGGAACAAGAAAGCTACAATCAAGATATCCTCCATTCTATTTTAAAACTGAACAAAATGGCAGAAGATCTTGAAAAATCCGTTTCAAAGTTTGATGTAGATGTTAGAAATGCAGATAGTTCCCATAGAAATTAAGAATGAAAAGATTATCGTTAGAATAGAATTTCTATTAACATGGATGAAATAATCCTATTGATTATCTTTTTAAGGGTGGGAACTAGATGAAAACCTTTTTTCTTTTATTTCTGGGGATGATCTATGTATTACTAGCAAATTCAGTTGAAACGGCTATATTTAGTAAGATCTATTGGTTAATTGGTTTAGGGCTAGTAATAGCAGGAATTATTCGGTATGTAAAAGAACGATATATCTATATCAATGAATTAAATGAAATGAAAGAGGCGAGTGAGGAGGAGCTTATGGCTATCCCTCATACACAGTGCATCATCTCAAATGATTGTTTAAGTGCTTTATTACTAAATGAACCTACAAATACACTTTTCCTCGTAAGTAGAGAAGATTTAGATGAAAATTTGATAAAAAAAGAAATTCCATTCAATAAAATATATGAAGTAGCTATAGTAGAGGACGACATGTATATTGCTAGGACGAGCAATAACTTCATAAGTGGTTCATTACTTGGTGAAGATTTGGATATAGAAGAAGAGGAATTAGATGAAGAGGACCCTGAGTATAACACTGTGTCTCAATTGACGTTGCAAATTGTTGCTGATCACTTATCGGACCCTATTCTAGAATATGTTTTTATGGATAACAGTGAGCCTCTATCAAGAGAAGAGGATGAGTATCAAGAAGCGCTGGATTTATGTGAGGAGTGGTTTCAGAAGATCAGTGTGATTATTAAACGTTATGAGCTGGAAAGGGTACCAATTAGGCATTAGTATTAAGGGGAAAAAAGCTATCTCGAGCGTAATGTCGAGATAGCTTTTTTAGGTAGAATTGCCTCGAAATGATCGGGTGAGCCACAAAAGTGCTTAGGTATCACCTCGAACCTTAAATTTTAAATTGCTGTAATTGGCTATTTAGCTCTTCAGCCATACCAGCGAGATGATTTGCACCCCTTGAAATTTCCTCCATAGTAGCAGCTGTTTCCTCTACAGTTGCTGTTGTTTGTTCTACACCAGCTGCAGACTCTTGAGAAATAGAAGCCATTTCATCGATGGAGACATTGATGGATTCGGAATTTTGAGCAACTTTATTTAAATTGCCTGAAATGGTATTTATGTTAAGAATCATGTCCTCAACGGCTTCCGAAATTTGTTCAAATGTTTCATTTGTTTGATCTAGTTGTACAGTTCCTCTTTTTACTTCCTCATAGCCAGATTGTAGAGCGGTTGTTACATTACCAGTTTCACCTTGTATACGGTTGACGATTGTAGAAATATCAGTGACAGAGAACTGTACTTGTTCTGCAAGCTTTCGAACTTCATCGGCTACAACTGCAAAACCTTTACCGTGCTCACCTGCCCGAGCTGCTTCGATGGCTGCGTTTAAGGCCAGTAAATTTGTTTGATTTGAAATATCGTCTATGACTGAAACAAGTTTGGAAATTTCAGCAGACTGTGCATTTAAGCCTTCCACTTTTTTTACGGAATCTAAAACAATTTCATTAATGGTTGCCATTTGTTGTGTTGATTGTACCATTAAGCCTTTACCTGTAGTGGTTAGTTCTTGTACATGATTTGAATGCGCTTTTAATTCAATGCCTTCCTGTGTTGTTTCATGAATACTTTGTTGGAAAGAAGTCATTGTTTCGGCTAAATCACCTGCTGTAGATGCTTGTGTTTCAGTGCCAGAGGCTAGCTCTTGCATAGTTACGGTAATTTGCTCTGTCCCTGATTGTACTTCATTAGAAGATTGGGCCAGCTCTTCGCTACTAGCTGCTACTGTTTCGGAAACAGCATGAATTGAGCTTATTGTTTGCTTTAATTTTTCATTCATATCATTTGCGGAAAGCATTAATTGACCAATCTCATCTCGATGAGTTATTGGAAGTAGTTCGTGTTGCAGATTGCCATCCGCTAATTCGCTCATGCGCTTCGAGACAATTGTAATAGGTTTAGAAATATTGCTAGCAGTAACAATAGCGATTAGGATACCTGCGATTGTCAATACAATGCTAACAATTAGTCCAACTGTTTTATTGCTTAAACTTGTTGATACTACGTCATCTCCTACCTTAGTAATGGCATCTGAGCGTTTATCGGCCAATTCTTCATAACCAACACGAACATCAATTACAAGATTATTCATAGCTGTTAAATTTTTTAATGCTAATTCTCTATCACCTTTTTTATAAACATCGAATACTTCGGTATTTACGCGATTGCTCCATGTACGTGCCATTTCAACTAGTTCCGCACGCTCAGACGTATTTTCGTATTTCTCCACAATACCATTACTTTCCTCAGCAATTTGACGATATTCATTAAAAGTTTCTATGTATTTTTCATCACCTGATACAACATAACTTAAAGCTGCAGAGAGACGAACACTCATAGACATTGCTAAATTTTTACTTGCAGTTAAGACTTGTAAATCTTCTTTCACTAAACCTTCTGCTTGTTTTTCCATCTTATTATTAGAAATGTACGTATAGGTTGTAAAACAAACAACTAATACTATCAAAAGAAGAAATGCACTTAAAATTCGGGCTTTAAGTGTTTTAAACTGAAATATTCCCTTCATCTTTTCCCATCCTTTTATTGTTCATTTTCAATGTAGAACTGTATAAAAATCGAAATCATAATTGTTATAGTACAAATATATTTTATAACTAATTAGATATATACATAAGCCCTTTTAATGGAAAAATTTAAAAATGGTTTTTTAGTACAATAACAAATCCTGGGTTATGAATGATAGGTAGTTAAATGTATATGTCTAAATAGAAATTCTAATTTTTTTTTAATACTTTTATGTATTTATACCTAACCTAATGAAAAAAGCACTTGTTGTAAATTTTCTCTATAAAATTTGTCTAATAAGTTACATAAAAAATTTCTTAAAACGTGGCCATTCTCATATACAGACATCGAGGTGAACATTCGGAACTCCGTAAATTGCCAACCAATCCGAGTTGGCAGCTTCCATAAAGTTTTTCCCTGTATTATCCATATTTTAGATTGGATGGTATAATATATTTAGAGTTCAACTGTTTTAAAACAAGATAATTATAGGAGGAAGATGGTATGAACAAATGGTTCAAAATAATGGGCTTCGTGCTATTTGTGAGTTTTATTTGCAATACTTCAGCACATGCGGCTTCTTCAACTTCTCTTTTTGTCAACGGTCAAGCTGACTATGACTTTATTACGGTTGAAGGACGAACAATGGTTAAATTAAGGTCTCTGAGCGACCCGTCATGGCCTGTGCTCGCTTATGATCCTAAGACCGGTGTCGTCACGATTCAAAATAAAGATAAGAGTAAGAAAGTGCAGCTTGTGGCGGGAAGAAAAACAGCAACAGTTAATGGGAAGGCGATAAAATTAGACGCTGCAGTGGTAAACAAAAACGGTAGCACTTATGTGCCGATTCGTTTCATTAGCGAGACACTTGGCGGTTATGTCTATTACAATAACAAAGATAAACGGGTTATTGTCCGTACACCTGCGGGTCAGGAAGAATACGAGACACTGATGCACGGGGATCTCACGAAGGCGCGTCATATTGCGCTCGGACTAGAAAAACTCACAGAGGAAGCGCCACCTCTTCATGCTGGAGAAGGGTATAATTACTTCTATTACACGTTTCCAGAAGGAGAAGCATTGCGTTTCACGCTGGATCTCGCCGGCTATAGCGATGCTTATTATGAAGTGAATAATGAAGGTCTGGCAGTCATTAAATGGCAGAAGGATGATGTGGCTGAACGAGAGTGGGGAGCGAAGCCAACCTTTAAAAGCTATGTTTATTTCTTGGACGAGTATATGCGTGGCTTATTCACTTATGGAATTGTAGACGCTCAGGGTAAAGATACGGAGCTGGGAAAATTCCCTCAGGAAAATAGCAACAAGCTAGTTCTAAAAATTGAAGGGGAGAAACGGACAGATCAGAGGTAGAAAGCTTGTGGTAGATTAGCGATTGAGCTCGGCTAAAAAAACATAGAAGTTTTAGAAATTACCGGATATATGTAGCAAAAAAGAAGGATGGATAAAAATTATCTATCCTTCTTTTTTGTGTGCAACATTTAATTACTGTTTTGCTTTGCTTTTTTTGCTTGTCGTTCCCATTGCAATAAAGAAGGATATGGATCAAATGCCCATTCTGTACGTCCATTGAACTTATATATACCGTAGTGAAGATGAGGCGGGAATTTTCCGGACGTCCCTTCTTTACCGTAGCCAGAGCTACCAACATAACCGAGAACAGTTCCAGGTTCGACAAGGTCCCCTACTTTAATCTTTTTATTATAACTACCAAGATGGGCATAATAATGATATGAATTATGATTATCTCGAATTCCTATGCGCCAACCACCAAATTGGTTCCAGCCCTTTATTTCCACTACTCCATAAGAGGTAGAAACCACTGGAGTACTATAGCTAGCGAAAATATCTGTTCCTTCATGAATACGGCGTCCACCCCAGCCCCTATTGGCACCCCATGTACTCCGATAGCTGTAATCGTAATTAGTAGGGATTGGGAATGTATGGGCATCGAGCTCAGTTGTTTTGAAATGACTATACATTTTGGAAATGGTGAAGATTTGATTTACGGCCTGTTCACTTCCGTAATATTCCCATAAAGCTAATTTAAAGTCCTCATCAGTTGTTCCAAATTTACTTAAAAAAGTAGCCATGGAGAATATGATATCGACATCATCCTTAGGACTAGCAACTCCATCACCATTGCCATCTAGCCCCATTCCGCCAAAGTAACTAATTGTGTCTGGGCGAGTATCATCTCTTACAGGATTTAAAGCACCTGACCAATATTCATCAGAAAATTGAATGGCAATGATACCATCCCGTTTCGGAATATCTTTACGAACTGATTGCAAATTGCGTTCATATTGGTCAATGGCTGCTAAGAAATGCCACGGAATGAGTAATTCGTCAAATTGTACGTAATAGGCCATACGTTGCTGTACAATTTCTTCTTGGGTGGGTTCTTCTTTTGCTAAAGCAACAGAGGGGAGAGTAAAGCTCCATAAAAACATCCATGATAAAAGGAATATAAAATGGCGATTCAATAATGGACCTCCTTTCTAACGTTAGAATAACCGAATTTTTTATCTTCATTCAGCACTTTTTGTGGGAAAACGAAGCGGTAGAAATGAGCAATTTGTGAAAAAAATGGGCTCGTAGCGTAGGGTTGATTTCCGTTCCGACTGGGCGCTTTGTCGCTGACGCTTCGCTTTCGCGCAGATAAAACATTTGTTGCTGTCGCTTCGCTTTCGCACAGAGCAAAGCTTCCTGGGGGCGTCCGATGAGCCGCTTCGCTTCGCTGCAGGGTCTCGGGCCAACAGATG
>NZ_JBHZDH010000031.1:0-41585 GCF_042755925.1 Lysinibacillus sp. NPDC059133
TGATTCCTACAATCGAAAGCCAAAAAACAATTGGTCTTGTTCAATTACCAGGTATGATGAGTGGTCAAATAATTGGCGGAGCAGATCCTATTCAAGCGGTGCAATTCCAACTATTAATCATTTTCGCCCTGCTAACAGCAGCGACATTATCAAGCATAATGATTGGTTTTTTAAGTTATCCTGCACTTTTTAATGAACGCATGCAAATTCTTGAAACGAAATAATCGTTATATTAAAAACAATATATATTTTCTAAATTATGTTATAATAAAAAGAAAATGCAGTGAGGAGAATGACCCATGTTATTACGCGATTTTTTCATCCATTTATCTGAAAACCAACTATTAAATAGTACTGCAAAAAAATACGGCCTAAAATTAGGAGCACAAAGTGTAGTAGCTGGTACAAATATTGAAGAAACGATTGCTAGTATCAAAGAGCTAAACGCGCATAAAATCTCTTGTACAGTAGATAATTTAGGGGAATTTGTTTCAACTGAAGAAGAAGCAACAAAAGCTAAAGAACAAATCCTTGCTGCTATTGAGGCTATTCACGAAAATAGCGTTGATGCGCATATTTCGTTAAAGCCATCTCAATTAGGTTTAGATATTGATGTTGATTTTTGCTACGATAATTTATATGAGATTGTAGAAAAAGCAGCAGCATATAATATATTCGTAAACTTTGACATGGAAGACTACGATCGTTTACAAACATCCTTTGATATGGTTGAAGAGCTATCTAAAACGTTTAATAATGTGGGCACTGTTATCCAATCTTACTTTTACCGTGCTAAGGACGATATCGAAAAATACCAAGACTATCGCCTTCGTATCGTAAAAGGTGCTTATAAGGAGCCTGTAGAAGTTGCTTTCCAAGATAAATTAGATATTGATTTAAATTTCATCGAGTTAATTGAATATCATTTACTACATGGTAAATTTACGTCCATCGCAACACATGACCATAATGTTATTGCACACGTAAAACGCTTTGTAGCGGACAATAATATTCCACTTGATAAATTCGAATTCCAAATGCTTTACGGCTTCCGTACAGATCTGCAAAAAGAGCTTGCAAAAGAAGGCTATAACTTCTGTGTATATGTACCATTCGGCGAAGATTGGTACGGCTACTTTATGCGCCGTTTAGCGGAGCGTCCTCAAAATCTTAATCTTGTTACAAAACAAGTATTTACGAAAAAAACGAACACAGTCCTAGCTGTAGCAGCAGGTGCATTCGTTCTTGGACGTTTAACAAAACGTAAAAAATAAGGTCTAACATAAAGAAGCCAGAAGCTTAATTGAATAAGCTTCTGGCTTTAGTCTTTCAAGAACGTACCTTCCACAGGCAAACACTAAACTGCTTCCCTCACTCTATGCTTTATTTCAGATTCTCAGTTTAACTGTTATTCCCGCAAGAGCAATTCCATTTATTAGAAGTCCATTAAAAGCGTGTAATAAAATAATCAGTGAGGGTAATAAAAAGCCCCACTGATTAAAGATTTATATTATTCAACATGTAAAGCAATGGTTGAAACAATGGATTCTGCTGCATACTCCCATTTACCATCAATAAGACTACCTAATTTTTGCCCAAGCTCTTGGATCATTTCTAGCGTAATCGGGATATCATTTTTTTGCGCTAATGTAGCAATAAATGGAGCAGATAAACTTGTCCATCCTCCTCGATCAATTTTGATCTCCACTTGTTTTACTTCTCCATTTTCTTTTTCAATGCGGTAGTATAATTGATCATCTGGACGCCAGCTTAAGTGATGGGAGATTTGCCCATTTACAACTGTTAGATGATCCTTTTTTGTAATAGAAACAGGTTTTATATTAAATTCATGACCTAGTACATTTAGTTTTTTGATTTCAGGTCCAACTAATGCTGCCTGAACAGCTTTATCCATACTACTTTCTAATGGGATAGATGACTCTGTCTCAACTATCTCGTTGCTTGCAGCCAAAACTGCTGAAGGATTTGCGCTTGTCACGACAAATGTTGTAGCTAAAAAAGCTATTGAAGTAATTTTCGTTATTTTATTCATAATTATTTCCATCCTTCCCATTAAAACGTTTTGCATTTACTAAATATTATCATTAGTAGTCAAAATATACAATACCAATTATTCTTTTATAATGACAAAAGGCACTGAATTTAAATTATTCAATGCCTTTTGTCTATTTTTTTCTTATTTTTTTCTTAGGTATAAGTGTATTATTACTTATTCCACCCTTTTTCCTTAAAACGTGCAATGGCTTCAATACGATTCCCAACATTTAATTTTTCTAAAATAGTGGAGATATAGTTGCGGACAGTCCCTGCCGATAAAAATAATTCTGCAGCAATTTCTTTTGTCGTCTTCCCCTCTGCAACAAGCGTCAGTACCTGGCTCTCACGGTCAGTTAAAGGATTTTCACTATCATCCTCATAGACAAAATCAACGAGCTCAGGCGCATATATTCTTTTGCCGTCCATAATTGTGCGAATGGCACTGGCCAATTCTTCTATCGGACTATCCTTTAGTAAATAGCCACGAACGCTAGCCTTTCTTGCACGCTCAAAATAACCTGGCCTTGCAAATGTCGTTAATATAATTACTTTACAATTAGAACCTGTGCCATGCAGTTCCTCGGCAGCATCCAATCCAGTTTTTACTGGCATTTCAATATCCATAATACAAATATCAGGCTGATGCTCTTCAACAAGCGCCAATGCTTCCTCACCATTTTTTGCTAAGCCGACGACCTCCATATCATCCTCCATACTAAGTAATGAACGGAGTGCGCCTAATAGCATACCCTGATCTTCAGCAATTACAATTCGTATCATGTCACAGTCCTCATTTCTATATGTTCTTCAGATTTTCTTTGACCTTCTGATGCGTAATCGCAACTGGAATCGACACTGTTAATGTAGTGCCCTCTTCACTTTCGATTTTAAAAGAACCGTTTATAAACTCTAACCGTTCTCGCATTCCCTTTAATCCGTTTCCGGTTTTCAAAGCTTGCTTTTTGGTGATTCCTTGCCCATTATCACGAACGATTAAATATACTTCCTTAAAATTTTGATGGAAGGCGATTTCGCATTTTGTAGCACCACTATGCTTAACGACATTATTGACTGCCTCTTTTAAGCACATGGATAATACATTTTCTACAAGCGGCGGAACTTGTAATGTATCTTTATCACCATCAAATACAAACTCCATTTCAGCGGCCTTTAGTATTTGAGCAATACGCATAAGTTCGTCCTCAAATCTAGCCGTTCTCATACCCGATACTAATTCTCGCACCTCTTTTAATGCGATACTCGCCGTTTGACGAATATCCTTAATTTCTGTTAGAGCCTGCTGTGGATCACGTTCAATTAATCTTGAAGCTAAGTCACTTTTTAAGCCGATCATCGACAACTTTTGACCGAGAGTATCATGTAAATCCCGAGCAATACGTTGGCGTTCTTCAAAAACAATTAACTCCGCTATTCGTTCATTAGCCGTCTCAAGCTGACCTTCTAAATTTTCACGTTTATTTTTTGAATAAATCGTTAGCGGGAGAAGTACAACCGCTAAAATCGTTAAAACAACAAATGGTAATTGTGATAAAAATAAGTTTAGCTCAACGAAGAAGCCAACACCTGTAGAAATAACCGTAAAACCAATATGTAGACCATATATAATATAGAAGCCAACCGGTTTACGAATATTCCCAATGAAGAAAGCTGTGAAAATTGATAAATACACATAGCCATATAATATGGTCATAACGATATTAATGACCATTTCAAAGCTAATCCACATATAAACAAGACCGTTTTTCGAATTCATGGAAAACCGATAGAAAATAAAATATAGCATTAAAAATGTAATACCCATTGATATTTCTATATAAGATGATTTTCTAAAAATGAAGAAAAACGGTAGGAAACAGAAAATAATCCACAAATATACACTGAGCATTGGACTATTTGGAATAATACTTTGCCATTTCCTCAACATAATCTCACGCTCTTTCCTACTTTTCCCTCATTATAACAAGAAAATTTATTTTATGCCTGCACATGGTTTTTACTGCGCTTGTTGTACAATGTTTACGTAAAACAGCCATCCCATAGAAGAGATGGCTGAAAAAATTCTACTAAGCAGCTAAACTGCCTCTTGCTTTTCGTTTGATGATTTCATTAACTTCTTTAAAGGTTATAAACTTGCCTTGATCTTCATCATATAACTTGTAGCGTAATGATTCTAGGCTTGTACGTAACGTAATAGTCGTTGCAGTGTGTAATGGCGGTATGTCATTATGCGCCTTTTCAAGATTATAGTTCGGTACACGTGGGGCTAAATGATGTACATGGTGGAAACCAATATTGCCTGTAACCCATTGTAATAGCTTTGGTAATTTATAATACGAGCTACCTTCAACAGCAGCCTTTACAAAATCCCACTCTGAGTCATGCTCAAAATAAGAATCTTCATACGTATGTTGGATAAAAAATAACCAAATGCCTAGAGAAGCAGCAACAAACAATGTTACTACATGCACTAATAAAAATGCTTGCCACCCCATAAAGTAAATTAGGGCAACACAGATTCCCGCGATGACTACATTTGTTAAATAAGTGTTAAAACGTTCTTTCTGTTTAGCGTCATTTCGATTACGACGGTTTAAAATCAACACCATAAACAGTGGTCCTAAGCCAAACATTACGAATGGATTACGGTAAAAACGATACCATAAACGTTGTCCTTTAGATGCTTGTATAAATTCTTCCACTGTCATCATATCAATATCACCGATACCACGCTTATCTAAGTTCGAGCTAGTTGCGTGGTGAATTGTATGTTCACGTTTCCATTTTTCATATGGGAATGATGTTAACACCCCAGTTACAAAACCAACCCAGTCGTTTGCTTTTTTACTTTTGAAAAATGAACCGTGTGTACAATCATGGAAAATAATAAAAGTTCGTACGACAAATCCAGCAGAAATTACACTTAACCCAGCTGTTAACCATGGTGAAACATCCACTAACATATAGCCAGCTACCCATAGAGCTATTAAAGGTATAATCGTATTCACCATTTGAAAAATACTTTTAGCTGTGTCAGACTTTGCAAATGGTGCTACGTCTTGGCGCAGTTTTTTTGTTTTTTCTTTATCTGTTGCCATTATTTTTACTCCCTCGTTTCATTTTTTCTTATGACCTCATCATAAAACAAGAGTACAATCATGCAACAGAAGCAAACATCATAAAAAGGGCATGACATTTGTCATACCCTTTTATCTTTTCGTCAAAAGTATCAATAAACAAAGGTTGATTTTCACTCCGAGTTGGCGCTTTCCGCGGGCTTGGCTTCAATCTCCTCGTCACTTGTTCCTGCGGGGCTTTCAGCGCAAGCTAATCCCGCAGGAGTCGCCACTCTCCGTGAAAAATCAATAACTCCTCATCATTAACATAAGTAGACAAGCTAATCCATATAACTATTTATTAAAATATCATAAAAATCCACTATAGAGGAAAATAATACTTTCGATACTCCTCTCAAAATGCTGCATGTCGGGGTCAATTATTATTCAGCTTTATGCAAATAAACTAGAGTTTGCCCTCAGTATGAAAGAATATGACATGTCATACCCTTCTATGCTTTTGGTCCGGTTAACTGTAGCTGATAAAATACAAGATCTAGCCACTGTCCAAATTTATATCCTGCATTCTTTATTGTACCCACGTATTCAAAGCCTAGTTTTTCATGTACTTTAATGCTTCCGATGTTTTCATCATCAATGCCCGCTACGAGTGTTTTCACATCTCGCTCTTTAGCAATTTGAATAAGCTCATGCATTAATTGTATAGCGATGCCCTTTTGATAATGATCCTTATGCACATATACAGAATGCTCCATTGTGTGCTTATAGCCTGGATATGGACGGAACTGACTATATGTTGCAAAGCCGGCTACTGTGTCATTTACATCAAAGACTAGCAGTGGATTTCCGATTGTTTGCTGCTCCGTGAACCATTGTCTTTTTTCTTCTAACGATTGTGTTTCATATCGATAAACGGCTTTGCTCGTTAAAATAATGTCATTGTAAATATCTAAAACACCAGGTAAATCTTTCTCTTCCATCAATCGAATCATCATGCTCACGTCCTACTTCAATTATGCCGAGGCTTTAACCTCATTACATAAAGTTATACCACTTTTTTCTAGCATTACACATTAAAATATCGAGCATCTGGATGTGCAAAGACAATTGCTGAAACAGAAGCTTCCGGCTCCATCATAAAGCCTTCCGTTAAGTGAACACCAATGTCCTCTGGTTTTAATAAGCCAAACAATTTCTCTTGATCCTCCAAGTTCGGACATGCAGGATAGCCAAATGAGAAGCGCTGTCCTTGATATTTTGCTGCGAAACGATCACGCATTGTAAAATCTGTTGCATCTGGGAAGCCCCATTGATCACGAATTTCTTGGTGCATACGCTCTGCAAAGCCTTCTGCAAGCTCAAGGGCTGTAGATTGTAATGCATGACTTTCAAGGAATTTCCCTTCCTCTTTTAGCTGACGAGCCTTCGTCATAACCCCTTGGCCAGCTGTTACCACCATTAAGGCAATATAGTCCATTTCACCGCTTTCAACTGTTTTCAGGAAATCTGCAAGACATAAAAACGGTTCAACTTGTTGACGCGGGAAGGTAAATCGTTCAATTTCTGTTTTGCTATCTGCTGGATCATAAACGACTACATCATCCCCATCGGCTTGTGCAGGGAAAAACTGATACATACCTGATGGTTTCAATAGGTCCCTTTGTAAATAATCGTCGACTAAATCCTTTAACTCCGTTGCTCTTGCATCGCCAGCATCAAGTAATTGCTGTACTTGACCTTTTAAGCCTAGGTGATGTCCTAGTAATGTCCGCATATTAACATATGGATATAAATGCGAAACAGCATATTCTCTCTTTACATGGCGTCGCACATCTGCTGGTAGAAAGACAGACGCTTCCTTTATTGTACGTACAGGCTTTATTGTTACCTCTTTAATAGGGCGAGCCGCTCTTTTTTCGTCTGCCTCTAAGCGTTTTTCACGTGATTCCTTAATTTCAGCTAAGAAATCTGCACGTGTATCTGTCCCCATTAATCGATTTGCCTGCTCTAATCCTTGCATCGCATCCTTTGAATAAATGACAGGTCCATTATATTCGCCGGCGATTTTTGTTTCCGTAAAGCGACGGGATAATGCCGCTCCCCCTACTAAAATAGGTACGTCAATACCTGCTTCCTTGAAATCTTGAGCTGTAATAACCATTTGTTGTGCTGACTTTACAAGTAAGCCTGAAAGCCCGATGAAATCTGGCTTTTCCTTGCGAATCGCTTCTATTAATTGGGAAGGTGTTACTTTGATGCCAAGATCAATCACCCTATAGCCATTATTACTTAAAATAATATCAACAAGGTTTTTCCCAATATCATGCACATCGCCTTTTACAGTTGCAAGAACCATCTTCCCCTTGCCAGCACTCTCTTCATCTTTCTCCATAAATTGCTCTAAATGTGCTACTGCTGCTTTCATAACCCCTGCTGATTGTAATACCTCTGCTACGATGAGCTGATTATCGTTAAATAAGCGGCCAACCTCTGCCATTCCATCCATTAAAGGTCCATTAATAATAGCAAGCGGTGTTTCGAAAATTTCACGAGCAGCCTCTAAATCCTCAATAAGCCCTTCCTTTGTACCTTCTAAAATATAGTAAGCTAAGCGACCTTCTACTGTTTTCGGAATATCTTCCTCTGTTTTTTCCTTCTTTTTATCGCGATAGAAATCCGTGAAGACGGCTAATGTCTCATCATTTGTATGAAAGAGTAAATCATTTGCTAGCTTAATCTCTGCCTCAGGAATAGATGCATAACGTTCTAGCTTCTCCGTATTCACAATTGCATAATCTAAACCAGCCTGTGTACAGTGATATAAATACACGGCATTCAATACTTCACGACCTACTGGTGGTAATCCGAATGAAATATTACTTACACCAAGCACCGTTAATGTACGTGGCATTTTCTCCTTAATAAGGCGAATACCTTCTACTGTTTCAAGTGCTGAGCCAATATATTGCTCATCTCCTGTACCTACTGGGAACATTAATGGGTCAAAGATAATATCTTCGGGAGCAATACCCCATTTTTCTGTTAACAATTTATAAGAACGCTCAGCAATCTCTAGCTTACGATGTCGATCAACCGCCATGCCTTGCTCATCAATTGTCCCCACTACTAAAGAGGCCCCATATTTTTTCACTAGCGGTAAAACTGCGTCAAAACGCTCCTCGCCATCCTCTAAGTTAATAGAATTAATGATGGCTTTCCCTTGAGAAAACTTAAGTGCTTCCTCAATTACTTTTTCATCTGTCGAGTCAATCACAAGAGGTACTTTTACTTTTTTTACAACTTCCTGCATAAAGCCACGAATATCCGCTAGTTCATCGCGATCAGGATTTGCTAAACAAATATCAATAACATGTGCTCCATTTTTCACCTGGGCACGTGCGATTTCTGCTGCTTCCTCAAACTTCCCATCAATAATTAAATTTTTAAACTTACGAGAGCCGATGACATTTGTCCGTTCTCCAATAAATAATGGACGCATAGAATCGTCATACACTAATGGCTCTATGCCTGATACTACATGACCATGTGTTGCATCTGGTAATTGGCGAGGCTTTTCGTACTTTAGCACCTCTCGAATAGCAGCAATATGTGCTGGCGTTGTACCACAGCATCCTCCAACTATATTCAGCCAACCCTTTTCTGCAAAGCCTTTTAGCTTCTGTGACAGCGATTCAGGTGACTCATGATAGCAGCCTTCCTCGTCAGGTAAGCCTGCATTCGGATAACAGCTAATATAGCCTGTTGAAAGCTCTGCTAGTGAACGGATATGATCAGTCATAAACTCTGGTCCAGTCGCACAGTTTAAGCCCACTGACAATGGTTTAATATGCTCGATAGAAATGTAAAAAGCATCAATTGTTTGACCAGCCAGTGTCGTTCCCATCGGTTCAATTGTTCCTGATATCATCACAGGTAGCTCTTTTCCCGTTGCTTCAAAGGCACGAGATACCCCCAATGTTCCTGCCTTAACATTTAGCATATCCTGACTGGTTTCTAGCAACAGAATGTCCGCCCCGGCTTCGATTAATGCCTTTGCCTGAACATAGAAGTTTTCCTCTAACTCATCAAATGTAATACCACCTGTAACCGACAAGGTTTTTGTAGTTGGTCCCATAGCCCCCGCTACAAAACGTGGCCAATCGGATGTTGAAAACTCATCCACTACTTTGCGTGCAATTTCTACAGCGCGTTTATTAATCTCTTCTGCTTTCGCACCAAGATCATATTCATTTAATACAAGTGGAGTACTTCCAAATGTATTTGTACAAATAATATCTGCTCCAGCCTCTAAATATTTCCCATGAATTTTTTCCAGCACATCTGGTCTAGTTAGCACGAGATTTTCATTACAGCCATCATATTCCTCGCCGCCAAAATCCTCTGCCGATAAATTTTCATTTTGTAGCATTGTTCCCATTGCGCCATCAAGAATTAAAATTCGTTTCTCTAGTTGTTCTTCAATCAAGTGCTTAGCCATTTATACTTACCCCTTTTTTCTGTTCATCCAATTGCTCAATAAATTTCATTAATTCTAGTGTCATATCGTAGCGTAAAAATGGTGTGATGAGGTAAATACCATTGAAATATTCCGTTGCTACTTCTACTAATTCCTTGGCAATTGCAATTCCTTCTAGTGTTGCGCGTTCCTTATCTTCGCCACAAGCCTTCATACGTGCTAACGCATCATCAGATAGTTTGATGCCTGGCACTTCATGGTGTAAGAACTCCGCACTTTTATAGCTCGTTACTGGCATAATGCCTATATAAATTGGTGTTTCTAAATGCTTTGTCGCCTCGTAAATTTCCACGATTTTTTCCTTTGAATAAACAGGCTGTGAAATAAAATAATCTGCCCCATATTCAATTTTCTTTTCTAATCGAGAGACAGCGCGATCGAGCACACGTACGTTAGGATTAAAGGCAGCCGCCACAGAGAAATTCGCCTTTTTACGAAGTGGTTTCCCTGAAAACGATACACCTTCATTTAACTGTTTTATTAATTGGATGAGCTCCATTGAAGAGACGTCATAAACGCTAGTAGCCCCTGGGAAATCACCTACCTTTGTCGGATCTCCAGTCACTGCTAAAATATCATGAATTCCTAGTGCATTTAATCCCATTAAATGTGATTGAAGACCAATTAAATTACGATCTCGGCATGTTATATGGGTTAACGGGCGTACCCCATGCGTTTCTTTCAGTAAGGCACCCATTGCGACATTACTAATCCTTGGTGAAGCAAGTGAATTATCTGCCATCATGACTACATCCGCGCCAGCCTCATATAATTTTTTTGCCCCTTCAATAAAGCCTTCGATTTCTAAATGTCTTGGTGTATCTAACTCCACAATAATCGAGCGTTCCCGTTTTACTTTTACATGTAATGGCTCATAATTTGCTGGCTCTGCCTCACGGACAACCTCTACTTTTTCTGGCTTTGCATACTTTTTCTCGACCGGGGATAGCTCCTCTAAGTACTTCTTCGCTGCAGCAATATGCTTTGGTGTCGTACCACAGCAGCCACCAATTAAACGTACCCCCTGATCACGAAGCTCTACAGCTGCTCGACCAAAATAATCTGCCTCCGACTCATATACGACACGGCCATCCTCCAAATCAAGGAGAGAGGCGTTCGGATATGCTGACATAAATGCCTTTTTAGGAAGCTCTACTCCTTCGAATGCTTGTATAGTATGGTGAGGACCTAAGCGACAGTTAACACCAACGATATCAGCACCTAGCGCTTCAAGTTTATGTAAGGCGTTATTTAAGCTCATTCCATTTTGCAAAATTCCGGGTTCGTGCATAGAAACTTGAGCAATAATCGGTAATTTCGTTTTAGCTCGTAGCATTGTTAAAGTCGCTGTTAGCTCTTCAAAATCATAATACGTTTCAAGTAAAAGACCATCTGGATTTCCTGCAAGTAAAACAGTTGCCTGCTCATCAACTGTTGCTAAAATTTCCTCTAACGTTGCGTCACTTTTACGAATACCACGGATTCCTCCAATAGTACCTAAGACAAATTGTCCACCATCTGCCGCTGCTCGTTTTGCAATCGTTATAGCAGCTTCATTAAACTGCTGCACACGAGATTCTAATCCATAACGGGCTAATTTTATGGCATTAGCTCCGTAAGTGTTCGTTTGAATAATATCGGCACCAGCTGCTATATATTCTCTATGAATCTTTTCAATTAATTCAGGTCTCTGTACATTCATTTCCTCATGGCAGTACTCCAAGCCATAGCCGTATAAAACCGTACCAATTGCGCCATCTGCTGTAAGAACATGCGTTTTTAACCTTTCAAGCAATCCCATAAAACTAGCCTCTCTTCCCTTATCTTTAAAATAAAAAAAAGCCTTCTTTCATAAAAAAAGAAGGCTTTTACGTCGTTTCGTAATTGTTTTTCCTTCTCATCTTCGACTCAACGGTCTTCTGGATTTAGCACCTGACAATAAGTTGGTTGCTGAAGCTTCATAGGGCCAGTCCCTCAGCTTCTCTTGATAAGAATGTAGTATGAATTTTTTAAATAATTAAAAGAATCATATCGTTTACGAACGATTGAGTCAAGACTATTTCACAGAACAGAGGATAATTTTTACGAAAAACATTATATTTTGATTTAATTCAGACAATTACGATAGTTTTCCAGCAAGTTCCTCACCAATTTTTTTACCATTTTGAATACATGCACCTATGCCTACTCCAAAATAAGAGCATCCCGCTATTGATAAATTTGGATAGTTTTCCTCAAGCTCTTGCAAGAGACCTTGCAACGCTTCACGATGTGCCAAGTCGTACTTCGGCATTTGATCAATCCATTTTGTCACGTCAACAATAGTTGGCGTTTCCTCAATCCCCAAGCTTTTTCTTACATCCTCTAGGGCAACAGTTGCTAACTCTTCATCTGTCATCACACGTAATCTCTCATACTCAGGGTTAATGCTCTTATAAAAAAGTCGTACAAGTAATTTTCCTTCTGCTGAGGTGTGTTTCCACTTGCGACTTGTCCACGTTGCTGCATTACAAATAACATCCGAATTATGTGACACAATATAGCCTGTTCCATCTGCTGGTAATCTATTATCGGGTACATCAAATCCTAAGTACATCGTAATGGCGGATGCAGTATTGAATCGTTCAAAATAGCAGTTCAAAGATTCATCCTGCAATAAACTTTGTACCGCTTCATTTGGCAGTGCCATTACAACATGATTTGCTTCAATCATTTTTCCGTTTGCTAATGTAACAGCGTATTGATTCTCCTGCTTTTTAACATTTGTAGTGGCAATCCCTTTTATAATTTCTACATCCGTTAATGTTTCTTCAAGTCGATCTATTAGTGAAGATAACCCATTTCTAAATGAAATAAATTTCTTATTGGCGGCTTTCACAAATTGTTCCCTGTTTGCATCGAAACCTTTAATAATACTACCGTAATCGTTTTTGTAATCGATTAAATACGGTAAAGTGGAAGCAATGGAAAGCTGATTTAAATCTCCTGAATATACACCTGCAAGTACGGGCGCTATTTGGTTTTGAACAAGCTCCTCACCTAAATAGTATGTTAAAAATTCCCCGATAGAGCTTTCTTTTGTAAACACTTCATTTGGCATGGTTAAATCTTTTAACGCTTCTTTTTTACCTTTCTCTGATACAAGCGTGCTTTCCTCAAGAGATTGTAAGCTCATAGGAATACCGAACGTTGAGTCTGCAGGGATGGCATGTAACTCATTATTCGTGTATATATACGAAATACCCGTTTCGTTATACGCAAGATTTTGTTCAAAATTAAGTTCTTCTACTAACTCCATGACACCTTTATGACGCGCTACAA
This sequence comes from Lysinibacillus sp. NPDC059133, assembly GCF_042755925.1. Classification (NCBI taxonomy): domain Bacteria; kingdom Bacillati; phylum Bacillota; class Bacilli; order Caryophanales; family Bacillaceae; genus Lysinibacillus; species Lysinibacillus sp. NPDC059133. The sequence continues at coordinate 13,012 of NZ_JBHZDH010000031.1, forward strand.
TAGAATCTGCTCCTGTTTCCATAATGAAGCCTTGTTCATATGCAGAGTGAAGCTTGCCACCAAGGTATGTATTCTTTTCAACGAGTACAAGCTTTACATTTAAGTTTTTCTCCTGAACTTGGCGTTGTAAATAATGCATTGTACACAATCCCGTAATTCCGCCACCTAATACAACAACTGTTTTCATATTAACCGCCCCTATTTTTAGTTCTTTATTTCAGTATAAACTTTTTTTATCAAAAATTACGTTAAACCCTTTACAAATTTAGCAAAAATGGAGCTATCCAGGCATTGGATAGCTCCATTTTTTTCTATGTTCAGTTAGCATATATTAAATTTAACAGCACATATTCGATACCTAGCTGATATTATATATTAAGAGTTGATATAGTGTTATTTATACACTACAATGTGAAGCACCTTCTTGTCTTTGTCTCTTGCTTCTCACTTCACTAATTTAAATTTTGTGCAAAGCTAGCTAGTTCTTCCGCAGAATTTTTTACTTCATTAAAGGCAATACCTAATTCACTTAGTACTTCTACTATTGCTTGTACTTCTTTTTCCATCTGACCATTTTGTTCTTTGGCTTCGGTCATAGCTTCCAATATGTTAGTAAATTGTCCTTCCGTTTGAACCATATTTTCCTCACCGGAAGCTACCTCTTCTTGAATATTACTAAGCGAATAAACAAGATTAACTGTCCGCTCATTCGTTTTATGTAGTAACGTGGCAACCGATGTGACAGATTCCTTTGTTTGAATCGATAGTTTTCTCACTTCATCTGCAACAACACTAAAGCCTTTACCTGCTTCTCCAGCACGAGCCGCTTCTATTGCCGCATTTAAAGCCAACAAGTTCGTTTGATTAGCAATATTTGTCACAACATTCATAATCGATTCCATTTCTTTTGACATATCTGCCAACTGTGTAATATTTTCCGCTATATCGTCAAGTGAGTAAATAATATTACTCATATTTTGCGATTGGTTCTTTAATTGTTCACGACCTTCTAATGCCTGACTCTCAGCCATAGTCGACACTTGAAGTGATTTTTTTGCTAGTTGTTTAATTTCATCTGATTGTTCACTTAAGCGATGAAACGAGTTGTTCGTTTCTTGTGATATTGTGGCAAGACATTCCGAAGACTCTACAATCTTTTTCTCTATTACTTCTTTTCTACGTTCTATTTTTTCATGAAGTTGATCAATGGTATGTTCAAACGCCTCTAAAACTAACTGTTGCTCAAAATTAGATATTTTTGAGATAGCCCTAATTGTATTGAGTTGATCCATTGGATGATGAACATGTTCTTCAACTAAGTCAATAAATGATGCTGTTAAATCTTGAAAAGCACAAATATACCATTGTGTTTTAAGCCCGATATGGACATGTACTTTAGCAATTTTAACGCGCCTTTGATAAAAATCATCATCAATCGTACCATTAAACATTTCAATAATATGACGTCGTAAAGTAATTTTCAGCCTCTCTACAGAACTATGTTTATTAATAATATCTACTAGAGTACGTTCAGTTACAATCATTTCATAAAATCGAATAACTATGTTATCAATATTGCCTTCTACAAAAGGTTGAAAGGCTTTTAAATATTGTAAATCCCGTTTTGTCAATTTAAGCAAATCAATTTGCTTTTTTATTGAATGGCGATTCGTTATATCCATTTTTACAATGTATTGCTCTAAATCTAACGCCGTTGTCTTTCTCTGTTTTTGAAAAATCACACATTTACCCTCTTTCATGCCGTGTACTTTTAAAAGCTGAGAAAAATTTAATTCCATTCACCAATAATATAAAAAAAGCATCACCATAACGTAGAGTTGATTTCCATTCCCTCTGGACGCATCCTGAAGAATTGTCATCCCTAACTTTTAGTGAGAACCCCCTCAGGATATTAAATCCATATACATTACTTATGACTCTTTCTTCTGTTACGGGTTATAATCAACTAAAAATGGTAACCTTATAATTAGCTATTGCTACTAACTGCCTTTCAAAATCCCTCATATACATTATACATTTTATAAATAGCTGTCAATTTTCACATATGCATTTTTTACCATAAATTGAACGAAAAGTACCTATTACCTTTCTTATTAATCAAAGCAGAAAAAAAGCTACCACAATACTTTTGGGTAGCCAATTGTCATCATCTCTGTTTTTTTTTTGCTTATTTTTTCCTTGTTTTAGTTTGAGGTAATACCACTTTATTATATTGATATTTTTACAACTAGTTACACCTGATAAAATATACCTAATAGATACTCCCAACCAAAACTTAATGCCTATATACAAAAAGGTGATAATTGAATCTAAAAACCTATTATTTTTTAATAAAAAATGCTTAGATTCCTTTCAATTGTTCCAGTAAAAGTGCAGCCTCTTCCACTCCAGCATCTGCTGCAAGTCCATACCATTTTATAGCCTCTTTAATATTTCTAGTTATTCCTTCCCCTTTATTGTATATGTGCCCTAGTTGTAATTTTGCTTCCGAATCACCTTGAAGGGCGGCCTGTTTAAACCAATGAATTCCTTTTTCAATATTCCGTATACCCGTTAACCCTTGACTCCAAATAAAGCCCAAATCATAAAAGGCATCGACATGATATTGCTTTGCTGCTCTTTCATACCAATATAATCCACGGTTCACATCTTTAGGTTGCCCTAACCGACCCTCTAGATAGATCCCTCCAAGCCTATACTGTGCCTCAACATAGCCTACTTCAGCAGATTTTTTATAATAGCTACATGCTTGCTCCTCGTCTTTGTCGACTCCTAGTCCCTGCTCGTAAATTATACCGAGTGTAAACATGGCCTCTGCCACACCTTGTTGTGCGGCAAAGTCGAACCACTTCTTCGCAAGTACCAAATTTTCTGGTACTCCCTCTCCGTTAAAATACATATCCGCCAAATTATTCGCGGCATCTGGATGCCCTTGCTTTGCTGCAGCCTCATACAACGAAAAAGCCTTATTATAGCTTTCTTGTACGCCTATACCTTCAAAATAAAAATTACCAAGTGCATATTGTGCATCGGCATTACCTTGTGATGCTGCTAACTCAAACCACTTCACTGACTTTTCTGGTTGGAAGTATGAGCCGTCAATTGCACTATAATATTCACCAAGTTGAAATTGTGCATCCGCGTCCTGTTCCTCGATGGCATCTTTGTATAAATCAATGATTACCTCATGATCTAGATCTTCTTCGTCAAATGCTTCAACCTGCTCATTTTGATGAATAAAATACCATTCCAATATATCAAGTACATCATCAACAACTTCAACGCAATTAGCTAACTTCTCCAGTGAAGAAATTTGCCAAATGAAAATATAGATAGGGAGTGGAATTGCTTCACGCAATAAATCATCATATTCAGCTAAAAGCGTTAGCACATTCTCCTGTACTGACTGTGTCTGTTCTGGATGTATAATTTGTAAATGTCGTTGTTGTTTTTTTTTCAATAGTCCCTGCACAACTTGATATACTATTTTGTGCAAGGCTGCTAACTGTACTTCTTTGACTGTTATCAAATCAATGTTTTGCGCAAAACATGTATCTTGTGTTTGCGCGAGCTTTTGTAGGGATCCTATTCGCTCTTTATTTTTTTTTGCTAAAAATTGCCCATACATTCGTTTCCCTCCTCGCACACTACTATCAATTCGCCTTGGCGTAATTGCGTCAAATGCGCCTTGCCACTATTATATGGAAGACAGTTCTAAATTGGTTACACATATGCTCTCAATATTAATCCAATAAACAATGTAATAAACAAAAAGACAGTGACATGAATCCATTTATACATTTCTAATAAACCAATAAATTCACGAGTAAACGCATTAGGTACATAATAAAAGGCTGTCTTTGAACCAACACCTTGTGCATCAAGCTTCGCCTTTTTGGCATAAATACTTGCACGAAAAACGTGAAAATTATTCGTTACGAATAAGGAGCGATATTTTTTCCCTTGAGCATGCTTATCCATAATTTCTTTAGAGAATGCCATATTCTGTTCAGTATTCGTCGATTGATCTTCCATAAATACTTTTTGAGACGGTATTTGATGTTCGTCAACTATATATTTTTTCATGGCATATGCTTCTGATACTTCTTCATCACTTCCCTGTCCACCTGAGACGATAATGTAAGGTCGTTCATCATATTTTTGAAACTGCTTTACTGCCTCATCTAAACGGCTAGCTAAAAGCGGTGGTACTTTATCTCCGATTAGCCCTGACCCTAACACAATAATATAGCTAGGCTCATAAAGGATAGGCGTAAAATGATATAGAGTAGCGTAGGCCATTATACTTGTATATAAAAACATTGTATAACCAAAAACCAAGAACCCATAGAAGAAAAGAATATGCCAAATATCATTTTCGATATTCATAAAAATCACAAATACATACCAAATCATCATGATAAAAAAACTCAAACCAAAAACAGCCAACAATAAATTTCGTACCTTACGTCCTTCTTTTTCAAGTAAAACTTTACTATTAAAAAACGTAGCTATCGATAAAATAAACATAATACTCGGGAAACTACCAAGTATAATGACTATCCCCATCTTCGACATGATCCCTTGCTCATTCGGGAGAAATACAGGATGACTAAGTATTGTGCTTAAAATAAACAGCCCTAAAAGACCAAGAACTACTGCATTGAAAAAACGTCTTTTTTCTGTTATATAAAGCATTAAAAAAATTAAAGTTAATAGTAATAATGTTGAAATCATCGTTTCACTCCTTTCTTTTTATATACCCTTTTTAAGGCTTATCCTCTTAACGCGGGGTTGATTTCCGTTCCGACTGGGTGCGGCGTCCAACTCTATTACAATTAACGATATACGTGGCATGCGTTATAAGTAATGCTTGTCCAACATTTGGTAGGTTAGCACTGTCACTAGTTGTTCAAATTTGTGGATATACCTAAATTGATGGAAGCGTTTATTTTATTTTTCGTGATGGTTCATGTAAAATTACTATTAAGATTAGTTTATGACAAAACTAAAAATTATATTGGAGGAATGTAAGTAATGAAAAAAATTCTTGCCGCTCTTTTTGCAGCGACACTTATGTTTGCATCTGTAGGTGCAACATTGTTCATCTCAGATACACCAACTGCAGAAGCTAAATCCTATAAGTCCGGTAAAAAAGGCTTCTCGAACAATAATAATAATAGCTCAAATTTCCAAAAATCTCAGGATAAATCTAAAGACCAAAATAATACAACAACAAATAAAAGCACAAACAAAACGGATTCAACAGCTAAGAAAGGCGGCTTCTTCTCAGGCGGCCTTATGAAAGGCTTAATGCTTGGTGGCTTAGCTGGTTTATTATTCGGAGGTCTTTTCGGTGGTATGGGTATGCTTGGTAATATTTTAGGCTTATTAATTAACGTTGCAGCCATCATGGTTATCATAATGCTAGTTGTAAAAATTGTTAATATGTTTAAAGATAAAAAACGTAAAGAGGAAGCACAATGGCACAAATAATTAATGAGCAAGATATTATTAATGCAATTTGCTTATCTCAGGCCTACTATAAAAACATTCGCCCTGAGGATGTACTTGTAGAACTAACATACGATGATGACACAGGCTTCGGTGCAGAAGTTGAAACTAATGGTCAAATCGAGATATTCGATACAGCAGCAATGATTGGCGCACTACGTGTATGGATTAAAGATGTCCTACATGGTGATCCATTTTCAACAGGCATCGAACTCGTCCTAGATGATGAAGAAGGCATTATTGCTAGACTATCGTAAATAAGTAAAGAATGAGGCTGGGACATAACTAGCTTCAAACAATAAAAAAAGTGAAATTGAGTGCGCTCAATTAATATGGTACCTGTAGTTAGGACACTTGAAAAGGAGTGTTTTATCTACAGGTATTTTTTTATATACTTGAAATTCAAGATACAGGGATAAGGGAACAATATGAGTAAGATAACATTTTCAACGAAAGAGATAAAAATTCTTCAAAAGAATCCTAATGTACAACGTGTTTGCGAAAGAGCTATTACATATACTGACGCCTTTAAAAATAAATTTATGGATGAGTCTATGGCTGGTAAACTTCCTCTTCAATCGAATCTTGGAAAATCCTTTTTCCATTATTAATGATCCCTATTTGTGTGGCCATTTGATCTATTTCACTTAACAAATGACTGGATACAAGGACACTCATACCAGACTTAGGTAATTCTTTAATCAACTCTCTGATTTCTTGGATACTAGAAGGGTCTAATCCATTAGTTAGCTCATCTAAAATTAATAAATCTGGATTACTAAGTAGGGCAACAGCAATACCGAAAAAAAAATCGGCTTTCTTTATGTCGAAATTTGCTTAGCGTATGTTTTTCGCTTTTTGTTGGTAGGACCCCCTATAGAAGTGATTATCAATGAATTCCTGAGTTCAAAGGAAATTCAAAGTAAGATTGGTGGAAAACGATATAAAATTATCATTAGAGGCAAAGATAAACAAAAAATAAATAGAATGTGTTAATTTTGAGGATGATTTAAATTAAAAAAAGCCGATGTTTTTTAAAGTGTATCCTTTGTAAAGGGTACACTTTAGGGATCATCGGCTTTTATTTTTATTGGCAAGCGTGCATGGAAAGGTTGTATTATAAACTAACTATGTTTTCTCCCATATCCCAATTCTCCACAAATTTCTCGTAATGACAAGTAACGATATAATCAGAATTGGAAACAAGAGCTTTGATATCGCCATTTACTTCATAATCAGGAGAAAATTCAACCTCGTAAGTCTTGGAATTAGCTGATTGAACTTTCTTTCTGTTATAAACTGTGACTTTGAAAGAATTAAAAAGATGACACTGAGAGCAATACATGACGTTAAGATTGGTATTAATTTACCTGTTGATTTTTTAACCCAATAATATTCTTCCCTAAAATGGATATTTAGTATTTATTCCTTTAATATCATCTGTTTGTAGAATATAAGTTATTGTTCTGTCTCTGGATGAGTTCATAACCGCATTAACTGGTGGCTTTTCATGACTGAGACCAAGACCATGTCCTAATTCATGGACTGCTGTACTTCTACGGATAGTAGCATTACTTACAATTTTTAGGTTATCAATATTGATTGTGACATTAAAATAGAGCGAAGAACCATTAAGGGCGAAAGTTGTACCATAAAGAGGTGGATCATCTACATTTTGAGTTCCAACTAAATTTGGTGAAGTAATGTTTTTATGTTTAAAAACTCCATCATGGATGCCTTTTTGAATATCCTTATCTGTAGAGCATCTAATTGTAAATCAAGATTTTGAATGTCTGTTGAAACACGAGCATATCCTATGTTGTAGATTTATATGGAGAGGGTTCAATGTCTATCCAAGGCATAAGTAGTTTCTTAAATCGAATTAGTAAAGGTATAAATGTATCTACAGGAAGCGTATATAGCTTTTTACAGGATTTTGGTAGAAAAGCAGAGACATACATAGCATCCATAAGTAAAGAACTATTGAATTCACAGGTTCTTTATACAGATGCCATAGTAGTAAGAAACGACGGAAAGAATGCATACATAAGAAATCAAAGTACAGAAGATGCAGTAATGTATATGGCTATGAAGAAGAAGGATATTGATAGACTGAAAGAAATGGATGTTCTTAATAAATATGCAGGGAAACTGGTGCATGACCCCAACTATAGACTGGTCTATTTATAGTTTTTATTTAATCATTAAGGCTGAATAGTAACAATTAACCTAAAAATCCAAATAAATACAAATGAAAGTAAAGGTAAATATTTGACAAAACTCCGATAAAATGATATAAATTTAAAAATTTAAGATGAAATAATAGTAATATAAATTAGGAGGAATCGTATGATACGTAATAGAGTTATAGCATTATTATTTAGAATTGGTAGCCTTATTTTTGTATTATATGGTCTATTATCACGTCTGGGCATCCTATCGGGCAATATGGATTTTAAGACATTTATGTACTATACTATCCAAAGTAATTTTTTAGCACTGATCTTGTTTAGTATACTTACTATACGTACAGTTAAGGGATTGATAAATGATGGTAAGACGGGAAGTGCTGGCTATTTTCCACGCTTTGAAATGATATGTGTAATTGATTTACTTTTAACACTTATCGTTTATTGGGTGCTTCTTGCTCCTACTACCTTTACAATGGGTGGAAGTTTTTATCTTTGGAAATTTGATAATCTTGCAGTACATTTGATTGCACCTATTCTTTGCCTTGTGGATTATTTTCTATTTACAGAATCTAATCATTTAAAATACCGAGATGTATATTATGTTTTGATATACCCGCTCTCATATGTGGCATTTGCTTCTATCGCAGGTCTAATGGGATATGTGTACAGTATATCGTCAATTGATGGGAAACCAGTACATTATGCTTACTTTTTCTTTGACTATGACAGAATAGGAGCAAAATCCGTTGTCTACATCGGTGGCCTTATATTATTTTTCTTGGTACTTAGCCATATTATGTATTTGTTTGACAAGAAAGTTTATAAACCTTTAGTTGTAAGCAAATAATGTTATCCATTGCAATGATCTTTTGGTTGGTTATTATGTTTTTGTACTGATTACATCATAACTATAAAAAAAGGTCATTGCTTTTTTATTGGGTTCTTTCACATCTAGTGTGGGTGAACTTAAATCCGACGAATAGAAGTTACGTTGCAGGAGAGAATATAAACTCTCCTGCTTTCTTCTTTTCTGCTTTCTTCTTCAGACTTGGATCATTGCTAGAATGATCGATACCCAAATGCAATCCCTTTTATCACTTTAATTAAATTGTTTTTCCCTTCTAATCCACCATTCGTATAAGAATATTGAAAGGTATGCTTTATGAATGGCTCATATTCTCTTAATGTGGAAAGTGAAGTTTTCATATAGGAGGTAGCGTCAGGAAAATGCGAATTTACAACGCTAAGCCCATTTTCAAGATGATTCCCCCATTTTTAACAACGTTAAGAAAGTTTCAATGGTCTTAAAGAATCTAACGAGATCATTTTCTCTGTTTCAACGGCTTATTAGTTTTCAGGGGAGGGTTTTGCCCCAGCCTTTTTTATTTTGTAAGACGTTTTTTTGCTTGTTCTTTCTTTTCTTCCTCAATTGTAAAATCGACTATTGATCGGCCGAGCATTAATAGCGTAATAAACATGACGCCTGTTCCAACAATTAAATAAATCATCGTAAATATCTTTGAAAAATCACTAGTAGGATACAGTCCCGTCTCAACACCTGTGGGAATTAAACTCACTACTGCAAAATACATGGCATCAAGCCAATACCAGCCTTCCGTCCCTTTATAAAACATTGTCCCTGAAAGAACGATAAAAAATAATGTTGTGAACAAAGATAGAAACTGTGGACGCTTGAATGACTTCCACATGCCTACTAACAATCTTTTTGCAGATAAAATAAATGACAGCATCCCATTCTCCTTTTGATCCATTTCTTTTCAACATTATTACAATTCTAATTTGGTTCATCGCCATAATGTGGGGTTGATTTCCGTTCCGGCTGGGCTGCTATCGCTACGCTTTCGCGCAGAGCTTCCTGGGGGCGTCCGATGAGCCGCTTATCCCCGAGGAGTCACCCAGCCTCCACTCCAATCAACTTATCCACATGGTATATATTTTAACAATTGTCATCTCCAACTTTTGATGATGAACCCCTAAATTGTACTAGATATTCATCGCAATAAAAATAACATATGTAAACGTCAAAAGGTAGAGATTTCTATTTACAATCTCTACCTCGAATGATTTCATTTCTTTAATAGACTATTAAAATTTATAAATATTTTCGCTGCATGGCCACGCTTTGTAGGAGCCTCGGGTGCAAATCCCCCTTCACTACCTATAATAATACCTTGTTCATACAACATAGTGATTGCATGTTTTGTTTCTTCATCGTAAGAGGCAATATCTGAGAATGGAGCTTTCCCTTTCACCACATAAGGTTGCTTTTGCTGATATTCGTAAGCACGATTAATCATTACTGCTAGTTGAGCGCGAGTAACTGGCAGCCCTGCGTTAAACGTCCCATCCATCCCCTTAGTTAGCCCATATGCATAAGCTGCTGCAATTTCTGACTGAGTTCCGACATCATAGCTTGCAATGTCTGTAAATGGTGCCTGTTCCTTCGTCGTTAAACCGAGACTTCTAACAAGCATCGAAACGGCCTCTGCACGAGTTAAAAATTGCTCAGGCTTAAACGTACCATCTGGATACCCGTTCATAATACCCAATTCAGCTGCCTTCAATATAAACTCCTTTGCCCAATTCTTTTCTATATCAGGAAAGCTTAAAGCTCTTCCCGTAGTAAAAGTAACTGTTGGACTTTGAACACTTTCATTCCCAGCCGCATCAACCGCTTTAACAGCTACTGTGTATGCTGTATTCTCAGTTAAATTATCCAAAGTTATCGTCGGTGTCTCAGCATTTTGTGTAAATGTTAGCTTACCATTTACATACACTTTGTAACTAGTGACACCTACATTATCCTTTGCTTCCTGCCAGCTTATTTTTACCGTTGTACTATCCATCATGTTTGCTTGGATCGTTTTTGATACATCCCATAACGTACTTGTTTTAATCGCTGGTAAAAACGCCTCGTTCGCTACTGCTAAATAGCCTGCTTCACTTAAATGAATATTATCAGGGTTTGGTAAATAGCTTGGAAAATCTTTTGCTACAATATCGTATGTCGGTACAAAAACTGCACCCGCTTTTTCAACAGTTGTTTTTATCGTTGCATTCATAACTTTTAATAACATTTTAAATTGGTTCTGTAAATCCTCACTATAGTACGGAAAAGAATTATAATAACCCATCACATAAATTTGAGCATTCGGATTAAGTTTCTTAATTTCTTCTAAAATAGCAGCAATATTTTTTATTGCCCCCTGGGAAGCTTTTAGCATCATTGCTGCATTAATGCCTGTTGCCTGAGACTCTTCTAAAATAGGTATTAAATCATTGGCACCAACGGTTAGTGTAATAATTTCAGCCTCTTTAATGGATGTGTGAAGCTTTACCTTCTCACTTTGATAACCGAATCCTACCACTGGCTTTTCCACATTATTTTGTAGATCCTCTAATACATCTTTCGTTGTATAGCCTGAATAAGCAAATCCCTTATTATAAGAAGTGATGAAACCATCTTGCTGTAAAGCTTGTGCAACAAAATCCGTGTAACCTAACCCGATCATACCAACCTCATTCATACCATGTGCTAAGGAATCACCCAGTGCTACATAATCTGCTTGAACTACCCAACTTGGCGCTATGTAGTCTTTTTGTTCTTCTGCATTTACACCTATTGGTACTACTAATTGACATGCCAGAATGCTAGCCGCTAAAAATCGAAATTTCTTTGATAATTGCATACACCCATCCCTCCAATTTTTACTAATTACTATTTTAATATACAGGAGATGGAAATGGGCTAAAAAAGCGTAATTATTTTTAATGTTCATCACCAAAAGTTATGATGACGTTTGTTAAAATCTACGCCATGTCTTCGTTCCGGCTGGGCGACTCCTTGGGGATCAGTGAAATGCGCCTATGGTGATGAACCTTTTCTATTCCAGCTGAACCTTCCCATAAATGCCGCCACCCCCTACTTCGATTGCCAATTGTCCCGTTCTTGCTAAATCGATCATCTTAGCAATTTTGTGAGGCACGATTTGTTCGAGTTGCTCTAGCGTAACTCGATGCAAGATGTTCATCTCTGTACCAAATGCTTGTACTAATCGTTCCATCATTTTCGGCCCTAATCCTGGAATAAAGTCTAGTGGTACTTGGTGAATATATGGTGGTCGTGCACGTTTATCTGTCACTTGCTCTGAAAGCTCCTTTATACGTGTTACAACACCTTTAATAATTTGCGTGCTTTCACAGTTTGTACAAATTGTTGCCAAATTGCTAAGCTGCTCACCACATTTTGCACAGACAGTCTTATGATATTTACCAAGCAAAGGATTTAAGCCATAATTAGCTGTTACAGCTCGACCTTGTTGCTCATGAAGCGCCATCTTTAATTCTGTAAAATTTGCATTAGATAGTCTCAATTTTTGATACTCACGTGCAATTTTTCCAAGTGAATGTGCATCAGAATTGCTGACAAATGTATACGCCTGCAGCTCTCTAATGTTACTCACCATATCCGTATCGGAACTTAAACCAAGCTCTATCGCATCTATAAGCTGAGGGTCAAAAACTTCTGTTAAACTACGATACACACCTTTACCAAAGAGACTTTTAAATGGTGTAAAAACATGGGCAGGAATAAAAAGCCCACCTAATTCATGAACCTTTAGCTGCAATGTTCGCCCATCACAATAAATTCGCTGAGAGCTTAAATGGATATTTTTCATATGTTTAGACATCCAATTTGAAAATTCCCTCATAAGCGAAAGTGTTGGAAAATAGGCAAGCACATGGATTGGTCCTAGGCAATGCTGATCATAAATCTCAATTTCAGAACCTGGTATAAGTGTAGTTTCTTGAAAACGAAGCCCTCCCTGTTCCAACTCCTTCAGTTCGCCCTGTTCGATCATCTTTGCCATTTCATCCATTACTTCTGGTGACTGACAATCAATAATCCCAATAATCTCTAGTCCCTTTCTTGCGCTTGAAGTCTCTAAAATTCTTGCTAATGTTAACGTTTTGCTGCCAGTAATTTTAACAGCACGTCCACTTGAGGTACGTCCAATATGAATATGTAAATCTCCATAGAAATCCTGCATCATTGTAACCCCCTATTTTTAGATAAAAAAACCTCACATTGCTGCAAGGTATTTTATTCTTAATTATGATGGATGATTTTGAGTACTATTATTTGACTCAAAGGCACCCGAGCCCTGTGATGGCATTGTCGAAGAATCATATGCCACTAATGTCACTCCAATGTTCTTTTCTAAGTCATTAATTTTTTCAAGCTGTTGCGGATCTAGTTGTGCAATCTTTATCTCTTCCATTTTCATCAAATCCTTTCACGCATAAAGTTCCCCAAATAACAAACATATATACGCAAAAACAAAATGACTGACTGTCAGTCATTTTTCATTGACTTTATTTCAGCTATTTTGTAACATAATAAATAAGCAGGCTAAAAGCGAGGGATTCCATGTCAAAAGAAGAGAAAATTATTCAAGCTGCAATTGAAGTTTTTCGTGAAAAAGGAATTGAAAAGACAAAGGTTTCAGATATCGTAAAAGCTGCAGGTATAGCGCAAGGGACATTTTATCTTTATTTCCCATCACGGCTTTCAGTTATGCCAGCCATTGCAAAAGTTATGGTTGAGAAAATTATTGCTGCTATAAACGATGGTATTTCAAAACAGGAGCCTTTTGCAAAGCAGCTTGAAAAATTAGTAGATATTGTTTTTTCACTAACAGAGGAATATCGAGATGTATTTGCACTTATCTATGCCGGTATTACACAAACTGAACATATGAAAGAATGGGAAAATATATATGCTCCCTATTACGAGTGGATGAATAATTTCTTAGATGAGGCTCAATATGAAGGAACGATACGCGAATCTCTAAACACTACACGTTCTTCTAAACTGATCATCGGTCTAGTAGAATCTGCTGCTGAACAAATTTATTTGTATGATGACAGTGAAGAAGAAACAATTAGACTTCAAAAGCTTGAGCTCCTCGACTTTTTACATCATGCACTCGGTTTACGTCACGCCTAAGTGACGTTCTCTTTTACACCAAAAAATGACTGAATGTCAGTCATAATCATGGATGAATGAAAGGAAATTAATTATGCAAAAAGATTGGATTTATGTTGGATTAACTAGTTTGTTTGAATTGTTTTGGATATTTGGTTTTAATGTTGCAAGTGCTTGGTGGCATTGGATTATTATTGTGTCCTTAATTGCGTTGGATTTTCATTTCTTATCGAAGGCTTGTGAAAACCTACCTACAGGCACAGTTTATGCGACTTTTGCAGGGGTCGGTACAATTGGTACTACGTTAATGGACATTTTTATTTTTGATGGTGAGTTTAATGCTATTAAAGGAATTTTCATGTTTATTTTAGTACTTGGTGTTATTGGTCTTAATTTAGCCGATAACCCTTCAAAAGATTATGATGAAAAGAAAGGTGCTAATGCATAATGGGTTGGTTACTTGTTTTATTAGCTGCAATTTCGGAAATTATCGGGGTTGTAGGCTTACGTTTTTATAGCCAGAAAAAAACTATACGTAATTTATTAATATATGTAGGCGGGTTCGGAATGTCCTTTGCACTTTTATATGCATCCTTTAACTATTTACAGTTAAGCATCGCCTATGTCGTTTGGGTTGGGATTGGTACAGTTGGGGCTGTTCTCGTGAATATTATATTCTTCGGTGAATCTAAAAACCTGACTCGAATTATTAGTATCATCGCCATTATCATTGGTGTGGCAGGATTAAAAGCAGTATCTTAATTTATTCTATTTTAATTCGTGCTAAAGCCTAGTATGGATCTTTGGCAAAGCGAGAGGTTGATCTCCGTTCCGACTGAGTGCTTTCCTTGGAGGTGTTTCAGAACGATGGCTAAATCATCATACTCCTCGTTACAGTTCGAGACAGCGTCGGCTTTGCATCGACTTCCCTTTTAAAGGACACATCATACAAGATATCATACCATCAGCATCTGTTTTTAATTATGACGTTTCTATCATATATTTTAATCGATAGTCTATAACTAACAATCAGTGATCAGATTAAACAGGATAAACATTTTGTGTTAACTATTTATTTTTGTGTAGTTGACACAAAATGTTTATTTTTTTACACTATTGTTATCAACATTACTTTTAGGGGTGAAATAATGACAACAGTTGTGGAACACACACATCATAAATTAAGAACAGTCGATCTTGCATACATTGGACTATTTTCAACATTGATGATGATAGGAGCTAATATCACGTCCATTGTACCTTTCATGGTTGTTGGTGGCGTACCTATCACATTGCAAACATTTTTTGCTATTTTAGCAGGACTTATTCTTGGAAGTAGAAAAGGGGCACTCGCTTGTACGGTTTATATGTGCATAGGTTTAGCAGGTGCACCTGTATTTGCTCGTTTCAACGGAGGCTTTGGACAAATTTTAAGCCCTACTTTTGGTTTCATTGTTTCTTTCATATTAGCTGCATTTGTCGCGGGGCTTATTGTAGAACGTATTGGAACGAAGAAAAGCTATGTAGTCGCTGCAATAGTTGCAACAGCTATTAATTACTTACTAGGGACAAATTGGATGTACTTTGCCTATAAGCTATGGGCTAGCGCTCCTGATGCTTTCACTTATAAAGTAGCGTGGTTTTGGATGATGCCTCCTTTGCCAAAGGATATTATTTTAGCTATATTTGCAGGTATTTTTGCATACCGTCTCCAAAAGGTTTTAAAAATAATTCCGATTAAATAAAAGCCTATCACCATTACGAGGGGTTGATTTCCGTTCCGGCTGGGCGCTTTGTTGCTGTCGCTTCGCTTTCGCACAGATAAAACATTTGTAGCTGCCGCTTTGCTTTCGCACAGATAAAACATTGTTGCTGTCGCTTCGCTTTCGCACAGATAAAACATTGTTGCTGTCGCTTCGCTTTCGCACAGATAAAACATTGTTGCTGTCGCTTCGCTTTCGCACAGATAAAACATTGTCGCTGTCACGCAGAGCAAAGCTTCCTGGGGGCTTCCGATGAGCCGCTTCTCTTACGCTCCATTAACCTCTATCTTAAATCCAATAAACCCAAAAATGTCCCATAAGTATATTGTTATACTTATGGGACATTTTTTAATGTTTAAACGTATTTTTTCACCCAGTTTAAGAAGTTATCAATAACTACATCTAGGAATTTGATAGTACCTTCATCTGTTAAATTGCCTTCTGTATCAAATTTAGTGTGTACTGCGCCAATATAAACATCATTACCACTAAGTAATGGTGAATTTACTCCAGGTGAGAATAAAATATCTCGTAAGTGTAATTGTGCTTTAACAGTACCTAAATTACCCATTGATGCGCCCATCATGAATGATGGCTTGCCAATCATTACTTTATCAACGCGAGATAACCAATCGATGGCGTTAACCATAACACCTGGCACTGTACCATTATATTCTGGAGTCAACCAAAGAACTGCATTTGCCTCTTTTACTTTTGCTTTAAAATCTAATACTGTTTGCGGTGCTTCATTTTCGATATCTTGGTTATACATTGGTAGGTCTTTTAAGCTTAATACTTCAAGATCTAATTTCTCCGCATAACGCTTTTGAATAAATTTCGCTAATTGCAAATTATAAGATTCATTACGGATACTACCTACGATTGCTACTACTTTCACAATATTTCCTCCTAAATGTGCATTAAATTTATTTTTTGTAAAGCACTTTTATTTTATACCGACCTAATAATAGGTTGCAAATTCCTCAACTGGTTTACGATAACCACGTAAACGGCGACTATCTTCTTTTTCCTTACCTATTGTAATCATTAGTGCAATTTCTTGTGTTTCTGGCACATTGAAAAGGCCTCTCATTTGTTGCTGATCAAAGCCGATCATTGGACATGTATCCCATCCACGATTTTTGGCTGCTAGCATAAATAACATAGCTGAAAGTGAAGCGTTACGAATGGCTTCTTCCTTCATAAATTCCTCGCCACGTTCTTCATAAAATTTAGCGTTTTCATTCACGATATTTTCTAATTCACAAGCATTAATAATGCCTAAGTCTACCATCCCTTGATTAAGGTTAGCAGTATTTTTATAGGCTTCTTTATCTCCTAAAACAAGTATAACCGCTGAGGCTGAGTGCACTTTATATTGCCCGTATGCTGCTTCTCTTACTTTTTCTTTTTTTGCTTCATCTAAGACAACAATGTAATTGGCATGCTGTAAATTAAAGGCAGATGGAGCAAGCTTAACATCCTCCAAAATGGGACGTATATCTTCTTCGCTCATCTTGATGCCCTCTATAAAATTATTCGCAGAACGACGCTTATCTATTACCTTTGCAAATTCCATCCAACTGACCTCCAATCATTTTTTAGAAATCGTATTATTGTTAAGAGTATGTAATCCAATTCAGTAGAGGCTTGTGTTTCTCTACTGAATGGAATGAAAAGCATTACTCCTATTCTTTATCGAACGTAATCGTACTTCTTACAGTGTCAATAGGACGAACAAGCTCTTCAATTTGTGCACGCTTTGGTTCTAAGAACGGTGGTAACGACAATTTTTCACCTAAAGTTTCATAAGGCTCATCCCCCATAAATCCTGGGCCATCAGTAGCTAGCTCAAATAAAATTTGTGGTGCAACTCGTGCATAAAGGGATTCAAAGAAGTGACGGTTTACATAACCAGAAGTATGGAAGCCAAAGCTTTCAAATCGTTCAGTCCATTCATTTAATACAGCGCGATCCTCTACGCGAAATGCAG
Source organism: Lysinibacillus sp. NPDC059133 (assembly GCF_042755925.1). Taxonomy (NCBI): domain Bacteria; kingdom Bacillati; phylum Bacillota; class Bacilli; order Caryophanales; family Bacillaceae; genus Lysinibacillus; species Lysinibacillus sp. NPDC059133. The sequence continues at coordinate 30,505 of NZ_JBHZDH010000031.1, forward strand.
CATGATGTACTGTACCGAAGCCTTGACGAGCTACTGGTAAAACTGTATTAAGTTCTACAATAATTTGTGCACCGTTTCCACCTTCACTCACCTCAAATAGATGGAAATCCCCTTCTTCCGCAATTTCTGTAAAGAGCATCACTTTCTCTAGCATTTCTTTGAAATATTTAAAATTAGCAACTCTTATAAAAATTGGACCTAGGCCTGTAATTGCATATTCAAGAGGAATCGGTCCATCTTGCCATGGAGTGCCTGATGCAACGCCTGTATTGTTTTCATCAGAAATAAGTTGATATTGTTGATCATCAAAATCAATGAATGATAAAGTTTTCTTGCCAAACTGCTCTTGTATACCTGTATGTTTAACATTTAATCGATCAAAACGTTTTATCCAATAGTCCAATGCCGCATCGGTAGGCACACGGAATGAAGTTTTGGAAATTTCATTTGTTCCATGCACACCTTTTGGAATGTTTGGAAAATCAAAAAATGTCATATCAGTACCAGCGCTACCTTTATCATCTGCAAAGAATAAATGATATGTTTGGATATCATCCTGATTAACTGTTTTTTTCACTAATCGCATCCCTAACACATAAGTAAAGAATTTATAATTCTCTTCCGCACTACTTGTAATAGCAGTAACGTGGTGAATTCCTTTTAAATGATTCATTTTATATTCCTCCTATTTATCTCGATTTCGAGATAAATATGTAAAATTTTTTATTTTTTAACTGCGTTTAAACCAACCTTTTTTAGAGACAGGATCATTGTGTCCATCTCCTGTTGATCTAATACTTCAAAAATCTCATTAATTTTTTGTTCATGCTTTGGAAATATTTCTTCCATCAACGTTTGTCCTTCAGTTGTTAATAAAACATATGTGACACGACGATCCTTTGGGCAAGCATGTCGATACACAAAACCTTTTTGTTCGAGCTTATCAATAACGTACGTAATACTACTGCTAGCAATTAAAATTTTCTTTCCAATCACTTGAATTGGTTGCTCACCATGGTGATATAAAAACTCAAGTACTGAAAATTCGGTTGGATTTAAATCATATTGAAGCAAATCTCTCTTTGTTGCATCCTGAATCGTTTGATACGCCCGGAACAAGACCGTAAAAGCTTTTAAATTACGATTGTTTTCCTTCATACGACTCCCTCTTCTCATTTACTTCGAATCCATTTATCTTTAATTCGAGATAATAATAACATATAAAATAATTAACGGCAATCCTTTTGTTTTACTGTAATCATCAATTATGCCTCGTCATATTTGTAACTGCCGTTTCACTTTCGGTACAGAAAACAACTGCTGAAAGAAGTTAAAAAGGGCATCCCCTAAAATAGGAGATACCCTTTCATGTATAAATTATCGATTAATAATAGAAATCGCGACCTCTGTTTTCCTCATAAGCAGCCTTTGCTAGACGAACTGTAGATACAGCCAAATCTGCATACGTCACTTTCCCAGTAGCATTAAATTTATTTTGCTGTCCATCCATTAGCCCCATTGCACTCGCTAAAGCAACATAACCTGCGTACGCTGAGTCAATAGAGCTTGCATCAGTATAGTTTAATTTGTAAATGTCACTATGCTTAGCAGCACTCTCTAAATTTAGTACACGTACTAACCATTCTGCAAGCTCTTGACGAGTCAATTCTTTATCTACTGCAAATTGATCCGCCGGTTGTATAATACCGATTTTTACAGCTTGTTCAACGGTTCCGTATAATGGATGCTTTTTGTCAATATTATTAAAGGATTGCTTATCATTGTCTCTTCCATTCGGACCGAAATCATATCCGTATGATAAGGATTTAACTAAAATTTTCAAAGCTTCTCCCTTGGTTACAGCTGCATCAGCATTAAAGTTTGCTGGGTCTTTAACCTCTAATACATTTTGGTGTAGTAAATAAGTTAATTCTCCCCCAGCTTTCGGATGTGAAATAGCTGGTTTTTCTTTGGCAACATCAACATTTTGAAGCCATTTACCAGTTGTTGCATCAATACCATTAAACATGCTTCCATTATAAACTGGAGAGTACACTAAATCATAGTGGTGATTATCCTCACCATCCTGTTTTGCATACTGGAGCTCTAATTTTAACCCCTCACTGAACGTTGCTTTTGCCTTATCAGCAGGAATAGCTTTGTTTACAGACGGCCAATTATCGATTTTACGATTATTAACATGTAAAGCATTTAATTTCCCATCTGCACTAATACCAACAGAAATTTCATCCCCTACTACGGCAATGCCATTGACAATACGTGGGAAGGAGAAGTAATACTGTTTGCTGTATTTGGCATATGCTGTATCTTCTATTGGTTTTGAATAGTTATGAATATAGGACGGAGCCCACTCTTTTAAGTAGTCGATCGCTTTTGCTAATGCAGCATCTTTTGAAATTGGCTCTACTTTATCATCTGTCTCCATGAAATCTCTACGTATATCCCAGTAGTTTGTAATCTCACCTGTTGCCTTGTTCACTTCAAATGATGTGCCCGAGCCTTCATTTCCAAAATAATACATATAATTCACTTCGTAAATTGTTTCACCATTTTCGTTTTCTCTTTCATCAACCGAATCAATTTGTAGCTTTACTTTGTCTGAATCAACTTTTAAGAGAGATTTAGCTAACTCTTCAACTTCTGCTACTGTAATGTCCTTCTTTCTAGGTTCCAGTGGTTGCGATGCCAGTTTTTCTACACCTTTTTCCTTCGGTACTTGAGAAGTGAAACCATACATTGTTTGCCACTGCCCATTTATTGCATGTACACCATTGAAGCCTGTTGACGGCATATACACAAGCTTAGCACTAGCTTCACCTGTTTGGTAATTATAGTCAGCCATATAACGTAAATCTACTGACAAATTTTCGCGAACTTGTGCAAGTATATCTGACTCATTCTTTTTCTGTTCTAAGTTATCAAATGTAGCCTTACTAGTTAACTCAGTATCACGATACATACTTGTAACTTCACCATTCGCTAGAACTACAATATTGATAGACTCATCACTAATTAGTACACCATTATGTGTTGGTGAATAAGTGAATGAATACCTAATTGGTTCAGTTAAAGGTCTACTATAACTTAAATCAAAATCACCAAAAATACTGTCTTCACGAAGCTTGTAATTCGTAGTATTCGGCAATTTCTTTAGGAAGTCTTGGGCAATTTTCTTTGCCTCCACCTCTGAATACTTCACTGGGTACAATGCATCCGCTATATTGGCAGGTTGGTAGTAGAAATTTTCTAATTCTAAATCTTCGCCTTTAAAAGTAAAATTGCCAAAAACGTCTTTGCCATTAATTCTCTTATGGAAGCCTAAATCATAGCGTATCGCTTTGTCATCATTATAATAATGCCCTTGCCCCATTGAAAAATCTTTATCTGTTACAAAATTAAACTTGCCTGGGAATAGTGTATTCAATTGCTTAATAAGCATATTTTTCGTTACTTTTGTTTCTGTTGAAGCAACTTGTATCGCAACTCTTTCTTGCGATTCTTTTACATTTGCTGAAGCTTGTGCCATTGGCGAAAGTACACTAACAGAAAATGCAGTAGATGTTAGTATGATACCTAACTTTTTGAATTTTACCAAAATACCCCTCCTAGATTATCATTTATCATTATTATAGTATATATTACCATGAATAGAAATAATATTTCGGATTGTTTATTTTTACCATAAAATAGAATGGACATAGAGCTATTTTAGCTTCATTCAAAGAAGTTAAAAGGGCATCCCCTAAAATTAGGAGATACCCTTTCATATATCGATTACTGATTAATAATAGTAATGGCGGCCGTTGTTTTCCTCATAAACAGCCTTCGCTAGACGAACTGTAGATATTGCCAAATCTGCATACGTCACTTTCCCAGTAGCATTGAATTTATTTTGCTGACCATCCATTAGTCCCATCGCACTTGCTAAAGCAATATAACCTGCGTATTCCGGTTTAATTGAGCTTGCATCAGCAAAGTTTAATTTGTAAATGTCACTATGCTTAGCAGCATTTTCTAAATTCAATACACGTACTAACCATTCTGCAAGCTCTTGACGAGTCAATTCTGTATCTAATGCAAATTGATTACCCGGTTGTATAATACCCATTCTTACAGCTTGTTCAACAACTCCGTATAATGGATGCTTTTTGTCAATATTATTAAAGGATTGCTTCTCGTCGCCTCTTCCATAAGGACTAAAATCATAATGTCCGTATGATAATGATTTAACTAAGATTTTCAAAGCTTCTCCCTTGTTTACAGCTGTATCAGCATTAAAGTTTGCTGGGTCTTTAACTTCCAATACATTTTGTTGTAGTAAATAAGTTAATTCTTCTCCAGCTTTTGGATGAGAAATAGCTGGTTTTCCTTTAGCATCATCAGCAGCATGAAGCCACTTACCAGTTGTTGCATCAATACCATTGAATATACTTCCATTATAAACCGGAGAATATACTAAATCATAGTGGTGCTTATCCTCGCCATCTTGTTTCGCATACTGTAGCTCCAATTTTAACCCTTCATTGAACGTTGCTTTTGCTTTATCAGCAGGAATAGCTTTGTTTACAGACGGCCAGTTATCAATCTTGTGATTATTAATATTTAAAGAACTTAATCTACCATCTGCACTAATACCAACAGAAATTGCATCCCCTACTACGGCAATGCCATTGACAACACGCGGGAAGGAGAAGTAATAGCGTTCGCTATCTTTATCATAGATTACATCTTCTAGTGGCTTCGAATAGTTATGAATATAAGACGGAGCCCACTCTTTTAAGTAGCCTATCGCTTTTGCTAAAGCAGCATCTTTTGCAATTGGTTGTACTTTAACATCTGTCTCTATGAAATCTCTACGTATATCCCAGTATTCTGTAATCTCACCTGTTGCTTTGTTCACTTCAAATGATGTACCATAACCACCAGTTTTTATATGATACATATAATTTACTGAATAAATTGTCTCACCATTTTCATTTTCTCTTTCATTAATCGAATCAATTTTCAGCTCCGATTTGCCTGAATCATCTTTTAAGAAAGACTTAGCTAACTCTTCAACTTCTTCTACTGTAACGTTCTTCTTTCTAGGTTCAAGTGGTTGGGATGCCAGTTTTTCTACTTCTTTTTCCTTTGGTACTTCGGAAGTGAAACCATTCATTGTCTTCCACTGCCCATTTAATGCATGTACACCAGCGAAACTTGATGGGGGCATATACGCAAGCTTAGCAATAGATTCACCTGTTTGGTAGTTAGTGTCAATGACATAACGTAAATCAACTGATAAATTTTCTCGAACCTGTGTAAGTATATCTGATTCATTCTTTTTCTGATCTAAGTTATCAAATGTTGCCTTACTAGTTGACTCAGTACTACGATACATATCTGTAACTTCACCATTTGCTAGAACTGTAATATTGAGATTCTCATTAATTAGTGGTACACCATCATGTGTTGGCGAATAAGTGAATGAATACGTAATTGGTTCAGATAAAGGTCTACTAAAACTAAAACCAAAATCACCATACCAATTGTCTTCACGAAGCTTGTAGTTCGCAGTATTCGGCAATTTCTTTAGGAAGTCTTGGGCAATTTTCTTTGCCTCAGTCTCTGAATACTTCACTGGATACAATGCATCCGCTATATTAGCAGGCTGATAGTGGAAATATTCTAATTCTAAATCTTCGCCTTTAAAAGTAAAATCACCATAAACGTCTTTGCCATCGATTGTCTTGTGGAAGCTTAATTCATAGCGTATTGTTTTGTCATCATTAAAGTAATGCGCTTCCCCCATTGAGAAATCTTTCTCTGTTACAAATTTGAACTTGTTAGGGAATAATGTATTCAATTGCTTAATAAGCACACTTTTTGATACCTTTGTTTCTGTTGAAGCAACTTGGATCGCCACTCTCTCTTGCGATTCTTTTACATTTGCTGAAGCTTGTGCCATTGGCGAAAGTACACCCACTGAAAATGCAGTAGACGTTAGAATGATACCTAATTTTTTAAATTTACCCAAAATATACCTCCTAAAATATCATTTACCATAATTATAATATAGATTACCAGAAATGGAAATCTAATTTTACAGATTATTTATATTTATAAGAAAATAGAACTGACCTGGAGCTATCTTATATTGCTCCTTAAGATTCTCATTTCTTTACTACATCAAAGTTTGACCCGATCAATAACCAATTTTGTGGGAATGGGAGGCCTAACTTCCAATAGCCTACTCCGCGAAGTTTGTACTGTTTGATTAAATTAAACTTCGCTTGAATGGATCTTGCGTCCTCGAACCACACCACATGTGCTCTACCTTGCTCATCATAATATTCAAAGAACGGAGCTTGAGATCTCAAATCAAACTGAATAGCAGCATTATATTTCTTAGCAATTTCGATCGCTCTTTGTGGACTAACTGCTTCTGCATTAGGCCCCCCCTGGACAAAAGGCAGTGTCCAGTTATACCCATATAAATTCTGTCCAAGTATAATTTTGTTCCGAGGTATCTCACTTACTGCATATTTAACAACCGCTTCTACTTCTGGAAGTGGCGATACTGCCATGGGCGGACCTGCAGAATACCCCCATTCATAAGTCATTAACATAACAAAATCCACTATTTCTCCATGTGCTTTATAATCATGCCCCTCCGTCCACGGACCTCGCTCACTAGCACTTGTTTTTGGAGCTAGCGCTGTCGATACGGTATATCCCTGTGGATGGAATCGACTCACCGCTCTCCTTAAAAAATTGTTATACGCTTCTCGTTGATCGCCCGGCAAATTCTCAAAATCGAAATGAATATCTCTAACGGTTCCTAAACGTTTTGCTTCTTCAAGAATATTATTGAAGAGCAAATCCTGTACGGCTGTACTTTGAAAAATATCTCTCGCTAAATCACCGCTAAAACTAAAATTCTCCAAATTTGAGACAACCATTGCTAGAGAAGCACCTGTATCATTTGCAATTTGCGCCACACCTTGACTTGGTGGTACCTTAAGCGTTCCATCTCGCCTTGCCTCATAGCTAAATAGAGCGAGATACGTTAAAAATGGACCCGCTTCTCTTGCTTGACTTAGTAATGCCTCACTAACGAATGTCCCTCTCGGCTCTAAATATGCCAATGTTTCAGCTCTTGTTTTTGGTTGAGGTGGAATATACAGTCGCATACCAATCGATAAAGGCTGACTCGGACTAATATTGTTGACTTGAGCAAGTGTTAAATAATTCATACCAAAGCGTTGGCCGATTGAATATAGACTATCTCCTGACTGCACATAATAAAAATTTCCGACAATCGGTATCACAAGAGCTTGCCCTATAACTAATCGATTTGGTTCAGGAATTTGATTGGCATCTACAATACTTTGAACTGTTGTCCCATACGCCTGCGAAATACCCCATATGGACTCTCCTGCCCGTACAACATGTATTTGAATGTCAGTGCCCCCTTCTAGCTTGATAAAATCATACCTATAAAGCTTATGAATTAGGAAAGGAAAAAATGTAAACTGCTCAAAGATTCTTCGCTTGGTTATAAGATACTCGGTGAAATCGGGATACAGTTTATGCAATTTTTATTCATCGTCTTTATGGATCGGGGTTTTCAATTATTATTACACATTTATAATAATAAACCTCTTGAAGCTAAAACATTTAAAACGTACCAGAAATTCATGGCATTTATGCATTGCGGCTTTGTCATACAGGCATTTTCAATAAACTTTGATGCGAGTATACGGAGAAATGTTCATTTTATAATTATTAATAGTCTCTATTGATAGCTAATTCATCAATTCCTCATTCAAAATATTCCGAATTTTTTCCGAAGCACTTGCATTGAAAATTATTGCGAGTATTACTGTGAAAATTGCTGATATAAAGTTTTTTGAAGGAGGTATTTTAAGAAAAAGATATTGCTATTTTTAGTTTGAGTATTGCATTTGTTGGGCATTCCATTTCAATGTGTTCAATATAAAGGGAAAGCTCTTGCTTTTACCCGGGTATGATAATAGCATATCATTAGCAATAAATATTTAAAAATCAGAAAGTAAAAACTTCTTTCTAATATGCAAATGTTCGAAATTGCAATAAGGAACTGTTGCTAGAACAACACTTAAGGTGTTTAGAGAACCCTATACCACTAGTCTATTAAAGTTTCAAAATCAATTTTTGTCATATATTGAACAAAAATTGATAAAACTATCTACTGTTGTCGATATAAGACAAAGTTGTATTGTTTAAAATAAAGTCGCACCGTTTTTTAGGCTATAAAAATCTAGGAAATAATGTTATATCAACATTTGTATTAATAAGGTTTTTGAAACAAAGCCCCCCTCTTTGAGAAATGGGAGCAGTAAGTCCTTTAGGAATAATCATATGCAAGATTTTATACACGCTTTTATTTCGTAAAGCAGCCAAAAAACGCTGACAAACCAACGATGTTTAACACTGGCATGTTGCTCTAATTTATATTTTGTCTTCTACACAATAAAATACCCTCCAACGATTAATGGAGGGCATAGACATTAACTGCCCGTTAAAGCCTTTTGGTGAAGATTAAAAATCAGCGGGAGCTGTGGCCCCCACTGATTAAAGTTACACTCTATTGTACATCTGATTTAATCATTTCAAATAATAACGGCACATTCGTTCCACGCTGTAACGAATTGCAGCCCTCCATTAAAAATGACCAACTCATTTTCATTTTTTCTTTATACGGAAGCTCTGCGTTAACTGGAAGATAGACTTTTAAAAACTCTTCTATGGAACTCGATAAACTGTCCATAAATTCATCAGCCTTTTGCACCTTTTCCGTTGCTACTTCATTGCGCTCATTCCATAGTACATGCTCTAAGTTTGTAGAAAAATAGAATAGCTGATACGGTATTCTTAATCGTTGAATGCTAAAATGATCATTCGCCACTAGGATTTTGGCATTATTCGCCTTCATTTCATTTCGTTGCTCGATTTGCTCCTTACGCTTCTCAGACTTCACCAATATCGCATCTTCTGTATAATATAAATTTTGCTCAATATCTTCTTTCACTTTGACAAATTCTGGAGCAACAAAACAACCGTCTGCATCAGTAATATGAACGACAGCAGTTAAATCCTTCGCTAAAAACTTATACTTCTCCAAATAGTTCTGAATCACTCGCGCAACACTATTTTTAATATTAGGTATCCTCTTATGAGCATCCCATTTCGTTAAAATATCCTCCCGTTGTACATCGAAGCGAACCGTAGAACTTGCAAAATGTTCTTCTAGATAATCCTCTAAAACAATTTGCTCCGTCTGTCCCTCTACAATGATTAAAAGAACCTTTTTAGTCACGCTGGACACCCGCTTTTCTAAAGGCACGCTTAATTTTAAATATCTTCGTTTCTTTATAAACCTCTTCATCCTGTCCGCCCAACTGAATTGCACGTAAATAAACATCCCGAGCATTATTTACCTCTTTAATACCCTTTAGCTGCATATAACGACGTTCCTCATTCGTTGTCGTAAACCATAAATTTTTAATAGCAAGCACCTCTAACACGCGTAAATTATGAGACGTAAAAATAAGCTGGCCTTTTCCGTCCTCATCAATCACTGTTAACAACTCACCTAATAAATATTCAAAAACACCAGAATCTAATTCATCAATCACTACACAAGCATTCGGGTTATTATAAACGGCAATGAGCACACTGAGTACAGAGATAATTTTCAAAATCCCTTCTGACTCTGTCCGTAGTGGTAATTCGCGCTCCCCTCGCTGTGATAAAAATTCGAAACGGATTCCTTTTTCCCCATTATCCATAGTTTGTTTTGTAATTACATTAATCTTTATAGTCAGACCTGGAATAATCGCTGATAATACACGATTACTTTGCTCTATTACTTCACATAACACATTAAACGTATCCTCTGGCAATAACGCTGGCCCTTTCAAATTGTAAGGGATAGAACCACGAGTTTTTTCTAGATGGATACTAAATGGCATGATGCGCTCCTCAAATAATGGTGCGATATTTTGATTATTAACAACATGTAAATCTCGATTAAAATCTATTGCTAAATTATGAAGTAATTGCATTTCTAGCTCTGATAGCCTGTCTTGTAATATTGGCTTTAAATCTTTATGAAAGGCAAAGGACGTATATTGTTTTTTAGATAGTTGATGAATGACTAGTAATTGGATCCGCGTTTTTTCATTCATATCAGAAAGATTTGCTTTACGTAGTTGTATGTCTTCCTCTGTCACATTAATTAGAATCTTTGAACGCTTTCCTTTCTCATTCTCTCTGTAGGCTATACGTTCAACCGTTGTGTACAGTCTGTTTTGATCTTCTTTTAACTCTACATAATAATTGAGGGAAAATGCGCCAAATTGATTTTCTACAAGAAACTCGAACTCAATACTTGCCGTATCCTCCCCTGCCATAATTAATCTCTTTTCCTGAGACGGTAATTTTATTTCAGTAATCCAGCCGGAGATAAGTGCCTTTAGCAAGCCAAATGCATCAACAATAGTTGTTTTCCCTGAACCGTTTTGTCCGTATAAACCTACAACATTAGCCTTAAAAAATGTCTCAAAATTCACCGTTAAAACAATTTCACCATGTCGTACATTACGTAAATTTTGTATCTTAATTTTCTTGATTTTTATAATGGCCATTTATCTAAAACATCCTTTAATAATATTTCCTTTTATTATAATTAAATTTGATATATTTTATAACATTTTATATTTTAATGAATTATACAAGTATTGCTCTTTCACCGAGTTTAATGCCTACGACAATCATAATAGTGGGCATATGTTAGAAAAGAAAAACGAAGAAAGGTGTGTTTCATTGGTCAATCCTAGATTAAATCCCGAAGATGTTGATGTTACTATTCCGTTTCACCCTAGCATGCCTTCTGGTAGTCCATATCCATCATTAAACCCATTACCGTATCCGACACGACCTTCGCAGCCATATCCACCACAACCATATCCACCACGTCCTCCACAGCCATATCCGCCGCAACCATATCCACCACGTCCTCCACAACCATATCCGCC